>DASXYQ010000158.1:0-6675 GCA_036502445.1 Roseiarcus sp.
GAAAGGGGCAAGAACAGCTCCAAATCTTCGGCTCGACGGCGGCCTCGGCCGGCCCGCGTGAGTTCTCGCGCGCCATCGCGAGCGCGCTCGAGAACTGGGGTGGGAATGGAGGCCTGTCAAGGCGACGAACGGGGCCCCGCATGAGTCGCGATCGGGCGGCAAGCGTCGGTTGACCTGTCAGTGACCGGCGCGGCCAGGACGCAGCCGTCCGCAGAGGCAAGTCATTTGTTCCGCTTCTTAACCATTAAATATTATTTACGCCGTTGAACGAACCATACAATATAAACTTCTTGAAACGGCCAAACTGATCCCTGTTCCGGACCTGTTGGGGGCGATGGTGAAGTCAATTCATTGAAGGTGTTCGAATTAACATAACTTTATATAGTTATTTCCTTGTCGCGAAGCGCGTAGCGCCTACATGGTTGTTTAAGCTGGCGCTCGAGAGGCGCCGCGAGTTCATCCCGAAACTAGGGAGAGTGTGATGCGTTCATTGATCAAGAATTCGCTCGCTGGCGTTGCCATGGCTACGGCGCTGGCTATCGGCACGGTAGGCGCCACGATCCCTGCTGAGGCCGCGTTCCACCACGGCGGCGGCGGCTTCCACGGCGGCGGCGGCTTCCATGGCGGCGGTTTCCACGGGGGCGGTTTCCACCACGGCTTCGGCCGCCGCGGGTTCGGCTTTGGTGGGGCCTACGCCTATGGCGGTTATCCCTACTACGGCGGCTACGATGGCTGCGGGTACAATCCGCTGTGGATGCTGAACCCCTGGTTTATGTGCTACTAGGTTGAGCATGGCCGGGGTTTGCGCCAGCGCCAGTTCACCCTGGCGCTGGCGCGGGACCGGAGAGGACCGGAGTGCAAATACTGACGTAGCCGGCGCCGACACGAAGCGCCTGTGGCGCCGGATCGCCATTCGCGCCCGGCGGAATGATCAAGGTCACCGACGAGATGCGCGAGATCGGCGTCACCCCGCCCACTTGGCTCTGCGCGGCCGGCTTCCTCTCCGACTACATTAGCCTCTGAACCGAACCATTTGAAACGCTAGATCTCGCGTGGCTTTACGAATAGCTGTCGATCGGCAGAACCAGCTTTTCCGGCATTTGCTGCTTGGCCAGATGTATGAAGGTTTGCCCGACGGCAATGCATGGCGAGCACGTGCTCGACATCGAATCCATGACCGATCGTAGATAGTCATTCCGGCGAGGAGCCAGATAGGCCGGCGTCGCCAAGGTCGATCGCCGATAATCGGGCCTAGCCGGAGAGCGCTTCGCCATGTCAAAGTGGGCGCGCACTGTCATGATTGGCCTCTTAGGGGCGTTCGCCCTCCTCTATGCCGTCGCGCTGGCGGCCCTCTACCTCGGCCAACGCAAGCTGCTGTATTTTCCCAACGCGGTGGAGGTCGCGCCCGCTTCGGTCGGCCTTTCGAATGTGGAGCGGCTGCACTTGGTCACCAGCGACGGCGAGAGATTGCTCGCCTGGTACATCGCCCCCGCCGCCGGCAAGCCCCTCATTCTCTATTTCCACGGCAACGGCGGCGGGCTCGATCTGCGCGCAGAGCGTTTCAACGCCTTCGCGGCGGCGGGCGACGGGCTGCTGGCGGTGGAATATCGCGGCTATGCGGGATCGACTGGCGCGCCGAGCGAGGTCGGGCTCCTCGCCGACGGCGAGGCGACCTGGACCGAGGCAATGCGGCTCGGCTTTCCGCCCGGGCGGATCATCTTGGTGGGCGAGTCGCTCGGCAGCGGGGTCGCGGTCGCCCTGGCCGCGCGCCATGCCGCGGCGGCGCTGGTGCTCGACTCGCCGTATTCGTCGATAGCGGACGTGGCGGCGGCGACATTCTGGATGTTTCCCGTGCGCGCGCTGATGAAGGATGCGTTCCGCAGCGACGAGCGCATCGCCCGCGTCTTCGCGCCGCTGCTGATCGTGCACGGAACCCGCGACGACGCGGTCCCCATCCGGTTCGCGGAAAAATTGTTCGCGCTCGCCCACGAGCCGAAAGACTTCATTCGCGTAGAAGGCGGCGGCCATCTCGCGCTGGGGATGCGGATACCTCAGGTGCTGGCTTGGATCGATAGGGCTACGCGCTGATCGGCCCCCGCAAGCGGCTGCGGGGATTTCAATTCCGCATGTCCCTCACGCCATCCGCTGCAATCCCGCGCGGGCCATCGGATTGTCCGGACTGACCTCCATCGCGCGGTGGTACGATTCCCTTGCCTTCGACCTGTTGCCCTGTTTCTCGTAGGCGAGTCCCAGGGACGCCCAGGCGTCCGCGTTGTTGGGATCGACGTTCAGCGCGGCGTTGAAATCCTCGATCGCGGCGTCGTATTTGCCGGTGGCGAGCAGGGATTGGCCGCGCGCCTGATACGGGGCGCCGGCAAAGGGATCGCGGTCGATCGCATTGTTGAAATCGGTGATCGCCTGGGGGTAGTCGCCCTGACGTTGATAGATCAGCCCGCGCGCGTGATAAGCCTGCGCGCCCTCCGGATTGAGCCGGATCGCGGCGTTGAGATCGTCCAGCGCCTCGGGGTAATGGCCTTGCGAACGCAGCAGGTTGCCGCGCCCCAGGTAGGCGGCCGCATCGTTCGGGTTGGCGACGATCGCGGCGTTGAAATCGGCGAGGGCCGGCCCGTCTTTCTCGATCTGACGGTAGGCGAGCGCGCGGTTGGTGTAGGCGCCGGCGAAATGGGGATCGAGCTGGATCGCCTTGGTGAAATCCCGGATGGCCTCCTGGAACTTCAGGGCCTTGGCATAAGCGATGCCGCGCGTGTTGTAGGCGACCGAATCATTGGGGTTGCGCTTGATGACGTCCGTCAGCGAGGCGATGTTTCCGGTCGTGGCCCCGGTCGTATCCGGCGCGATCTCGGCTACTCTCGCACTTGGGCCCGTCAACGTTTCGCCGCATCCCGCAAGCGCCAAGGCCGCGAACGCCAAGGCCGTGGGCGCCGACCATGGGATCGCCGCGCGTATCGATCGAAGCTTCATCCGCATCGCTCGCTGACCTCCGCCCGTGGCGCTGGACCGTCCTTGCTTACGCAAAAACGGTTAACGCTTCGCTCGACGCTAGAGGATCCGCCCGGCGGGGGCCACAAAATGTCCGTCCGGACTTCAGCCGGCCGAACGCGGCGCACCCGGTACGACCTTCGGCTTCATCGGAAGCAGACCCTCGCGCTGCAACTTCTTGCGGGCGAGCTTACGGGCGCGACGAACTGCCTCCGCCTTCTCCCGCGCCCGCTTCTCCGACGGCTTCTCATAATGGCCGCGCAACTTCATCTCGCGGAAGATCCCCTCGCGCTGCATCTTTTTCTTGAGCGCTTTGAGGGCCTGGTCGACATTGTTGTCGCGGACGAGAACTTGCACGGGCGATCCTATGTTGCGAGGCGATGCCCCGATGAGAACTTACTCAGCAAAAAACGAAAAAGAGGCCTCGCCGCTCCAGTGAACGTCGCGCCCCCACGCGGCGTTACCAGATCGACCCGAAGCTGTCCAGACCATTCCCACGGTAACGCAAGCGCTAAAAAGCCGTCGAAAGTTTGACGGGCCGCCGCGCGGGGCCGGCTTGTTCGCGAAGGCGAACCATGCACAATGGATCGAGCCGCGATCGCGGCGGGGAGGAATTCCGATGAAGCCGGCGTTCGCCTGCGCATTGGCCGCAAGCCTCTTGATGACGGCCGGCGCCCTCGCCGACGACAAAATCGTCAAGATCGGCGTCCTTACCGACCTGTCCGGCCTTTACGCCGATATCACCGGGCCGGGCTCGACGCTCGCCGCGCAGATGGCGGCGGAGGACAGCGGCCTGACGGAAAAGGGCTGGAGCATCGAGGTCACGTCCGGCGATCACCAGAACAAGCCGGACGTGGGGGCCGGCATCGCCCGCAAGTGGTTCGACCAAAACAAGATCGACGTGATCGTCGACGTGCCGAATTCCGGCGTCGGCCTAGCGGTGTCGGCGGTCGTCAAGGAAAAGAACGGCGTGTTCCTCATCGCGGGCGCCGCAACCTCCGACCTCACCGGCAAGGCCTGCACGCCCAACAACGTCCACTGGACGTTCGACACTTATGCCCTCGCCAACGGCACCGGCAAGGAGGTGGTCAAGACGGGCGGCGACACTTGGTTCTTCCTCACCGCCGACTACGCCTTCGGCCAGGCGCTGCAACGCGACACCTCCGCCGTCGTCGTGGCGAACGGCGGCAAGGTGCTCGGCAGTGTCAAGGCGCCGCTCAACACCCCGGATTTCTCGTCGTACCTGTTGCAGGCGCAAGCGTCCAGGGCCAAGGTCATCGGGCTCGCCAACGCGGGCGGCGACACGATGAATACGATCAAGCAGGCGCACGAGTTCGGCCTCACCCGCGGCGGCGTGAAGCTCGCGGCCCTGTTGCTGTTCATCTCCGACGTCAACGCGCTCGGCCTCGAGATCGCGCAAGGGTTACAATTCACCGAGACGTTCTACTGGGATATGAACGAGGACACGCGCGCCTTCTCGAAGCGCTTTTCCGAGCGGATGAAAAACCAAGCGATGCCGACTATGGTGCAGGCGGGCGTCTATGCCTCGCTCATCCACTACTTCAAGGCGCTCGAGGCGCTCGGCGGCAACCCGCACGACGGCGGCAAAGTGGTCGCCGAGATGAAAGAGATCCCCACCGCCGATACGCTGTTCGGCAAGGGCATGATCCGCATCGACGGCCGCGCCATCCATCCGGCCTATCTCTTCGAGGTGAAGTCTCCGGGAGAATCGAAATACCCTTGGGACTATTACAAGCTGGTCGCGACAATTCCCGCCGACGAGGCGTTCCGGCCACTGGCTGAGAGCGCGTGCCCGCTGGTCGAAAAATGACCAGGGTCGCTGTCGCATCCCTTCCATACGCTCTCCCCGGCGCCTGCGATCGAAAGCGAGTTTCGAGATGAAGTCGCATTTGCTGACGCCGATATTCGGGGCGCTGCTCGCCTCGCTCTGGTCCCTCGGCGCCCTCGCCGACGACAAGGTCGTCAAGATCGGCGTCCTCACCGACCTGTCGAGCCTCTACGCCGATCTCGGCGGCCCCGGCTCGATGCTCGCCGCGCAAATGGCCGTCGAGGACAGCGGCCTCACGAAAAAAGGCTGGACAATCGACGTCACATCCGGCGACCACCAGAACAAGCCGGACGTCGGGGCCGGCATCGCGCGCAAATGGTTCGATGAAGACAAGGTCGACGTGATCGCCGATGTGCCGAATTCCGGGGTCGCGCTGGCGGTCGCCGCGGTCGTCAAGGAGAAGAACGGCGTCTACCTCAATTCGGGCGCCGCCTCCTCGGACCTGACCGGCAAGGCCTGCACGCCCAATACCGTCCATTGGACCTATGACACCTACACGCTCGCGAACGGCGCCGGCAAGGCGGTGGTCAAGGCGGGCGGCGACAGCTGGTTCTTCATCACCGCCGACTACGCCTTCGGTCACGCCTTGCAGCGCGACACTTCCGCCGTCGTCGAGGCGAACGGCGGCAAAATCGTCGGCAGCGTCAACGTGCCGCTCAACACGCCGGACTTCTCGTCCTTTCTGTTGCGGGCGCAATCATCCGGCGCCAAGGTCATCGGCCTCGCCAACGCGGGCGGCGATACGACGAATTCGATCAAGCAGGCGCACGAGTACGGCATTGCTGGCGGCGGCCAGAAACTGGCGGCGCTGCTGCTGTTTATTCCCGACGTCAACGCGCTCGGCTTGGAAATCGCCCAGGGCCTTCAGTTCACCGAGACCTTCTACTGGGACATGAACGACGGCACGCGCGCATTCTCCAAGCGCTTTTCGGAACGCATGAAGAACCACGCGATGCCTTCGATGGTGCAGGCCGGGGTCTACGCCGCGCTGATCGATTATTTCAAGGCGCTCGAGGCGCTCGGCGGCAACCCGCACGACGGCGCCAAGGTGGTCGCCAAGATGAAGGAAATGCCGACGGACGATCCGCTGTTCGGCAAGGGCATGATCCGCATCGACGGCCGCACCATCCATCCGGCCTATCTCTTTCAAGTCAAGTCTCCGGCGGAGTCGAAATACCCCTGGGATTATTACAAGCTGATCGCGACCATTCCGCCGGAGGAGGCGTTCCGGCCGCTGGCGGAGAGCCAGTGCCCGTTGGTCAAGAAATGAAATCGACGGCGCTGCCGCATGCTCGATGCCAGGAACAACTGAATCAGAGCCGCCGCTTGCCCGGCCTCTAGCCGGGCATCCAGGCGGCGCGTCGACGATTATCCGAGGCCGTCGGCCCTGGATGCACGGGTCAATCCCCGGATCAAGTCCGGGGACGTGCACGACCAAAACGCCATGAAGGGAGTTCGAAATGAAAGTGCGTAACTTGCTAGTGTCGATGTCCGGGGCGGTTCTCGCCTCTTTCTGGTCGTTCGCCGCGCAGGCGGACGCCAACAAGGTGGTGATCGGCGACATCGACGACATGTCCGGGCTCTATGCCGACGTCATCGGTCCCAAGGGCGTCGAAGCGATCAGGATGGCGATCGCCGACTTCGGCGGCTCCGCGCTCGGCCAGCCGATCGAGGTGCTGACCTATGATCACCAGAACAAACCCGCGCTCGGCTCCGAGAAGTTTCGCGAATGGGCCGACCGCGACGGGCTCACGATGTTGCTCGGCGGCTCCAACACTGGCGTCAGCCTCGCCATGAACCCCGTCGCCAAGGAGAAGAAAATCCCG
>DASXYQ010000159.1:0-3757 GCA_036502445.1 Roseiarcus sp.
ACTCGAGAACCCGCCGGGGCCACGCCGGTTCGTGGCCGTCAAGCGGCCAAGAGGCCGCTGCGCCGCTTCGCCCCTTCGGGTGACCGCCCCGAACCGACGCGGCGCAACTCCACCAAAGGCCCGGCGCGAGCGCAGCAGTCACCCGAAGGGCCGTAGCGGAGCGGAGGAGGCGCGCGCCCGTAGGGCGTCGAAAGACGCCCGTCCCTCGACGGGCTATGGCGCCTTGACGGCGAGCACGCGACGGGCACGCCGCCCCGGCGGGCTGGCGATCGCCCTCGCCTGACGGCGCCACCTTATCAATAGCCTCCCCGCAAACTCGGCGGCCTCGCGTCCACCCACTTCCCCTGCGCGTGCGCCGAATCCACCGCCGCCCGTATCGCCGCGATCGACCGTAGCCCATCGGCGGCGGTCGGGAGATGCATCGCCAGCGGGTTCGGCGGGCGCCCTTGTTTCCGCGCGAGCAGCGCTTCGGCGATATCCGCGTAGATGTTGGCGAAAGCGAGCGCCATGCCTTCGGCGTGGCCGATCGTGAGTCGCGAGGCGCGGTCGGCTTCGGGCGAAAGGTCGGGTCCGCCGCGCTCCAGGATTTGCGTGCGCCCGTTCAGCGGCGTCCAGTAGAGCTGGTTTGGCCATTCCTGAGCCCAGCGCAGGCCGCCCTTTTCGCCGAAAACTTGTATCGCGAGGCCGTGCATGCGCCCGATCGCGATCGAACTCGTCCAGAGGCGAACGATCGCGCCGCCGTCCATGCGGAGGTTCACCATCGCGTCGTCCTCGAGCGCGCGGCTCGGCAAGCAGGAGACGAAATCGGCGGAGAGTTCGCGCGCCTCCTGCCCCGAGACGAAGCTCGCCATGTGCAGCGCGTGAATGCCGCAATCGGCGAATTGCGCGGAAATGCCGGCCTGCGCGGGGTCGTAGCGCCAGCGCACACGCGGATTGTCGGCGTCCGCGGCGTCGGCGTGAAAGCCGTGCGCGTGCTCGGCTTTGATCAGGCGGACTTTTCCCAGATCGCCGCGCGCGACCATTGCGCGCATGTGGCGCACCAGCGGATAGCCGCTGTAGCCGTAATTGACGGCGCAGACGACCCCGGTTCGCTTGGCGGTCGCCGCGACGTCCTCCGCTTCCTCGACCGTAACCGTCATCGGCTTCTCGCACAGCACGGCGATGCCGGCTTCGAGAAACGCCTTGGCGATTTCGTAATGCGTCGAATTGGGCGTGGCGACCGTCACGAGATCGACGCGATCGCGCCGGCCGCGCTCGCCCGCCAGCATTTCGCGCCAGTCGCCATAGGCGCGGTCCGGCGCGACGCCCAGCCGCTGCGCGAAATCGCGCCCTCTGTCCGGATCGGCGTCGAGCGCGCCCGCCGCCAGCGTATAGAGCCCGTCCATCGCCGCGCTGATGCGATGCGCCGGCCCGATCTGGCTGCCCTCGCCGCCGCCGATCATTCCCCAGTTCAGTCTAGCCATTGTGAAAGCCCGTCTTTGCGTCGTGGCCGGGCTCGTCCCGGCCATCTACGTTAACCACCGTCATTTCGCAGTTCAACCAGGTCCATGAGACAACATTCTCCGGACGCCACGCCAAGCCATGTCGATCGTCGCGCGCAATCGTCCCCACCTTGTCGTCCTCGCGCTTCCAGACCATCTTACTTGGGGAACTCGACGTTCAAATCCTTACCGCTCCAGACGATGGCCCGGCTCATTGGTTCGGGCAATTTCATCGTGCTGCGAGCCGATGAAGAGCGTGGACGCGGGATGAAACAGAGTGCGATATGCATGGATCGATGTACGTTGAGCTCGAGGCGCGTCAACGGGCCGCGCGCGAGAATGCCTATGCGACGCCGCTGTCGGAATTCCACCCCGGCAACCCTGAATTGTTCCGGTCCGATACGCTCTGGCCTTATTTCGAGCGGCTGCGCAACGAGGAGCCGGTGCATTTCTGCTCGACAAGCCCGGTCGGCAATTATTGGTCGGTGACCAAATACGACGACATCATGCATGTCGAAACCAATCCCGCGATTTTCTCCTCGGATGTCAATCTCGGCGGCGTCATGCTGCGCGACGTCGAGCCGGATCATAAATGGCCGAGCTTCATTGCGATGGACGAGCCCCAACACGCTCCGCAGCGCAAGACCGTCTCGCCGATGTTCACGCCAACGCATCTCGACACGCTGGCAATCCTCATTCGCGAACGCTCGGCAAAAGTGCTCGACAATCTGCCGCGCAACGAAACATTCAACTGGGTCGAGCGCGTTTCTGTAGAACTGACCACCCAGATGCTCGCCACATTGTTCGATTTTCCGTGGCAGGACCGCCGCAAGCTGACGCGCTGGTCCGATCTGGCCACCGCTTTGCCAAAAAGCATGATTTACGACAGCGAGGAACAGCGGCTCGCCGAGCTCGACGAATGCGCCGATTATTTTACGCGCTTGTGGAACGAGCGCGTCAATGTCGAGCCGCGCAGCGATCTGATTTCGCTGATGGCGCACAGCGACGCAACCCGCTATATGGATCGGAACACTTGGCTCGGCAATCTCATCCTTCTGATCGTCGGCGGCAACGACACGACGCGGAACTCGATCAGCGGTTCGGTGCTGGCGCTGAACGAGCATCCCGACGAATACGACAAGCTTCGCGGCAATCCGGCGCTGATCGACAGTTTCGTGCCGGAAGCGATCCGCTGGCAGACCCCGGTTGCGCACATGCGACGCACCGCGCTGCACGATACGGAGTTGGGCGGGCGCCTGATCAAAAAGGGCGATCGCGTAGTGATGTGGTACGTCTCCGGCAATCGCGACAGCGAAGTCATCGAGAAAGCCGACAGTTTCATCATCGATCGCGCCCGACCGCGAACCCATTTGTCGTTCGGCTTCGGCATTCATCGCTGCCTCGGCATGCGGCTTGCCGAACTGCAGCTCAAGATCGTCTGGGAAGAAATCCTGAAACGCTTCGACGATATCGAGGTGGTTGGCGAACCCAGGCGCGTCTATTCGAGCTTCGTGAAGGGCTACGAAACATTGCCGGTTCGCATCAACGCGTGAGAGGATCGCGCGATCGAAAGATGGCGGCAAGGGCTGGGCCGGTGGGTCCGCGTGGGGCGATCGCCGGCAGTCTACGCTCGTCCTTCGCGAGGCCGAGGCAGTTGCGACCCGCCCGCGTTCCCGACGCGTCGTAAAGGAGAAGAACAATGAAGAGAGAAACGATCCGCGTTGAACCGCTCTCGACGTACCTTGAACGTTGGAAGGCTCCAACCTCGGCGGTCACGCGGCACGGCGACACGGTCTATGTGTCGGGATTTCCGCCATTCGATCCGGATACTGGAGAGGTCGTTGACGCGCCGATCGAACGTCAGACCGAACTTGTCCTCGAGCAGATGAAACTCTGTCTGGAGACCGCCGGCTCGTCCCTGGATCGTGTTCTCAAATGCAACGTCTACTGTACTTCGGTCGATAAATTCGCCGCAGTCAACGCCATCTATGCGCGCTACTTTCCCAAAGACCCGCCATCGCGCATCTTCGTCAACGTCCCCGCCTGGCCGGGGCATTTCGATATCGAGATCGACTGCGTTGCGGCCGTTTGAAGAGGTTAGCCAATGTTTTCCGTCATTTTCGAAGTGCGGCCGCGGCCGGACAAGTGGGACGCTTATCTGGGTTACGCCAAAGCGCTCCGTCCCGAGCTCGAAAAGATAGAAGGGTTTGTCGACAACATCCGCTACAAGAGCCTGACGCGCGAGGGCTGGATCCTTTCGCTTTCGAACTGGCGGG
>DASXYQ010000160.1:0-2771 GCA_036502445.1 Roseiarcus sp.
GGTGGCGCGCCGATCGCCGCTCCTACCCGGAAGGGATTTGGCCATCTCGTCACGGGGACGATTGCGGAGTCGGCTCTCGGCGGAAAAGTCGCATTGGATTTCCCGGACACGGGCCTCGTCTGGAAACTGTCCGCGCCTGTGACGGACGCCTTGGAGAGAAAATGACCCTCCCGTCGAACTCGGCCGTCGACCTTACGGAGCCTGCCCGCGTCCTCATCGTCGAGGACGAACCGCTGGTTGCCGAGAATCTTCGAGACGATCTCGTCGAGGCGGGGTTTGAGGTCGTAGGCGTCGCGCCCCGGGTCGAAAGTGCGCTCAAGCTGATCGAAGGTACGGGATTTGACGTGGCGATCCTGGACGCCAATCTGGCGGGGACGAGCGCGGCGCCGGCCGCGGCGGCTTTGTCGGCGCGTGGGCTTCCTTTCATGGTTCTGTCGGGTTATGCGCGCGAGCAGCTCCAACGCGAATTTTCGGAGGCCGTCTACGTTCAGAAGCCCTATCGCATTCGTAAGCTGATCGACGGCCTGAATTCCCTCTTGGACCAGCGACGCGATCGGGGCGCCTCGTAGGCGAGAATTGGACAAGGCAACGCCCAAGAATAAGAGCGCGGCGAGAGTCAGGCCGGCAACGTCAACAGGCCGGCGAGTCCGGATTCGAGGCCGAACAGCAATCGTGCGCCGGTCGAGTCCCAGGCGAACGCGCTGATCGCGCCTTCACCGGGCGCGCGCACCAGGATTTCCGCGCCGTCGCCCAGCCGGCAGAGCAGCACGAGGCCGTCTGCGTAGCCGATCGCGACGACCAGCGCGCGCGGATGAAACGCGACCTGGGTCACGCGGGCGGCCCTGACCCCACATTCGCGCGGCGCCTTGCCCATCGGGCCGTCCTTGTCGCGGAACGGCCAGACGACGCAGGCATCGGCGCCGGAGGTAGCCAACCAGTGGCCTTCCGCTGACCATGACACGGACCGCGTCTTGCCGGGATATCCGGTCATCCGCATGTTGCGGGAATCGGCGAGCCGCCAGCCATGCAGCGCGTTCTCCTGCATCGAGGTGACGAGAAAGCGCCCGTCCGGCGAGCAGGTCGCGTCCAGATGCGAGCCTTTCCACTCCAGCAGGATCGGCTCGGCGGCGACGTTCGGGAACCAGAGCGAAACCCCGTTGTAATGGGCGAGCGCCAGCCGATAGCCCTTCGGCAGCAGGCAGAGCCCGCGGACCGTGCTCGGCGCGCTCCAGGATTTGACGGCGCCGGCGGCGTCGCGGGCGCGCGCTTGCTTGCCCGCGGACCACGCGATCACCTCGCCGCGGGTCGTCACCGCGTCGATCCAGCGTCCCTTCTCGTTGGCGATCTCGATCGTCTCGCCGGCGGCGCTCGTCGCGACGACGCGGCCGTCGTCGCCGCCGGTGATCAGCCGATTCCCCTCCGAAGTCGCGACCAGCACCGCGCCATCGGGGTGGGCGACGATGCGCCGTCCGGCGTCCGGCGCGCCGATCAGCAGCGATCCGTCGGCGAGCGCCAGCGCCGGCTCGTCGTCGACGAAGGCCGCCGCGACGACATGCGCGCCGGCCTCGAAAGCTCGAACGTGCTGCGTCAGCGAACTCTGTTCATCCGCCATGGCGCGCCACCCCGCTAGCGATCAAGCGGCGCAGGCGAGGAAACCCTTGCGGATTTCGTCTTCGTCGAGGTCGCGGCCGATGAACACGACTTTCGATTCGCGCTTCTCGTCCGGTCTCCAGTCGCGCTGCGGCTCGCCGTCGACCATCATGTGCACGCCCTGGAACACGAAGCGCTGGGGATCATCTTTCAGGGCGACGATGCCCTTGCAGCGCAGGATGTTCGGGCCGCGCGCCTGCGTCAGCTGGTTCAACCAGGGCATGAACTTCAAGGGATCGACGTCGCCGTCGAGCCGGGCCGAGATCGATTGCATGTCCTCGTCGTGATAGTGCTTGAGGCCATGGTGGTGGTCGTGGTCGTGGCCGTCATGATCGTGGTCGTGATCTTCCGCGACGAGGAATTCCGGCTCGATGTCGAGAATGCGGTCGAGATCGAACGCGCGACGCTCCAATACCTCCGATATATCGACGTTGCACTTCTGCGCGTGATGCAGCCGCGCGTAGGGGTTGATGGCGCGTATGCGCGCCTCGACCTCGCGCAATTCGCCTGATGACACGAGGTCGGTCTTGTTGAGGATGATGACGTCGGCGAATGCGATCTGGTTCTTCGCCTCGGGCGCGTCGCGCAGGCGGGCCGACAGCCACTTGGCGTCCGCGACGGTTACGACTGCATCCAGCCGCGCCGTATTCTGCACGTCCTCGTCGACGAAGAAGGTCTGCGCGACCGGGGCGGGATCGGCGAGACCCGTGGTCTCGACGATGATCGCATCGAACCGCCCTTTGCGCTTCATCAGGCCCTCGATGATCCGGATCAGGTCGCCGCGCACGGTGCAGCAGATGCAGCCGTTGTTCATCTCGAACACTTCCTCGTCGGCGCCGACCACGAGCTCGTTGTCGATGCCGATCTCGCCGAACTCGTTCACGATGACGGCGTAGCGCTTGCCGTGCGGCTCGCTGAGGATGCGGTTGAGGAGGGTCGTCTTGCCGGCGCCGAGATAGCCGGTCAGGACGGTGACGGGGATTTTCTCGGACGCGGCGGCGGCAGTCGAGGCGGTCAAGCGCGGTCTCCGGAGGATCGGGAATGATGACCGCATATAGGCCGGGCGGGACAGATTGGGTAGAGGCGGTCTCCGTCCCCGTTTACGGAGAGGGGATTTCTCG
>DASXYQ010000161.1:0-2771 GCA_036502445.1 Roseiarcus sp.
CAAGGGCCGCAGCGCGAACGTCCGCAAGCTGTCGCCACGACCGATCGAAAAGAAATAATGCGACCGCGGCAATTGCGCTTTGGGAAAGTTCTCGCGAACGGGCATGATCAACACTCCGATCCGCGAGAGTCTCGCGGTCAATAGCGTCGATTAAGCACCCGTTAGGGTTAATCAATTGCAACCATAGAGAGCGCCAAGCAAGCTTCACGCAACCGAGGCGGCCATTTTCAATGGCAATTGGTTGGCGCAACACGGCCCGCCGAGCCGAAGTTTCCGCACCGCCCAGCTTGCCGACCGACCTGTCGGAGGCGGCGATGGGAAAATCGGCGAATCGCCTGCTCGGCCCTATTTCGCGGGTTCAGGCAGTCCGACGGGACTGTAGCGCTCATAGCGCTGATCGAATGCGCGAGCGTCGAGAATGGGGAGAGCCTCGCCCGCGGTCTGGGCAGCCAGTATCTTGGTGACATGCCAGCGCCAAGTCGCCGGGCTCGAGTTCTGGCCATCGGCGCCCACGGCGCTGACGCCGAGACCCGTCAATGCGAGAGACATAACCATAGGCTTGAGCATCTGTCTCCTCCTACATCTTGTGATTTCTTGTTGGTCATGCGCACGCCGGGCGCATTGGCCGGGCGTCGCTGACTGATCCCCGACTATCAGTCACCAATGCGGCGGCGTCAAGGCGACTGCCTCATGGTTCGGCAGCGTCGCTCAACAACGTGGCCGCCATCGCGCGGGTAACCCGCCGGCCGCGCGCCAACGACTCGCGGTCGAGCGCCGCGGCGACGGCCCTGGCGGCGTCCAGCGAGCGCTCGATGCGCAGCGCGATATAAGCGATGACGGTCGGCTCGACGATGAGTTGGTGGTCGCTGAACAGCTTGAAGAGAACCGCCTGCGTGAGCTCGAGGCCGGGTTCGCCCAAAGTCAGCATTGGAGCGAGGCGGAGCCGCGACAACAGGTCGGGCGTCTTCAAGCCCCAGAGATCGGGTGCAAGGCGCGCGGTAATCAAGGCGGAGGCGCCGTGTTCACCGAGCAGATTGAGCAGGTGGAACAGCGCCGCTTCCGTAGGCCCGATACGGTCCGCGTCCTCGATCAGCAAGGCCGGCCCGCCCGCGAGCTCCACCAGCGCGCCGTCGGCCAGGCGCTCGGCGCTCACGGCGCGCGCCTGCGCCAGACGCGCCCAGATCGCGCCCAGATGGCTCTTTCCAGAACCTCTCGGGCCCACGAGCAATTGGACCGGGCTCGGCCAGCGCGGCCAGGCCTCGAGGATTCGCAGCGCGACGGCGTTCTCCGGCGCGGTCAGAAAGTCCTCGCGCGCCCAGCTGGTTTCGTGCGGCCAATCGAGCGTCAATTGCCGCGTCTGGGCCGTCACAGCAGGTCCTCCGCCGCGCTGCGGCCGCGATAGAGCGGGCTCGTGAGATAGAGCTGCAGGAGATGGCGGGCGACGACGCCGAGCGCCGCCGCTGTGGGCACCGCGATCAGCAGCCCGGTAAAGCCGAACAGTTCGCCGAATGCAAATAATGCGAACATCAACCAGACCGGGTGCAGGCCGATCGACTTTCCGACCAACGTCGGCGAAATGACGTAGCCTTCGAGGAACTGTCCGGCTCCCACGATCCCGAGCGCGAGGAAGAAGAGGTTGAGCTTCGGCCAGCCCTGCACGAGCCCGAAACTGAGCGAAAGCACCAGCGTCGTCAGCGAGCCGACATAGGGCACGAAACTCAATACGCCGCCAATGACGCCGATCAGGAACCCGAAATCCAAGCCGATGATGCTCAGGCCCAGGCCGTACCAGACGCCGAGAAAGAGCGCCACCAGCGATTGGCCGCGCAGGAATCCGGCGACCGCCGCGTTGGTCTCGGCCGCCAGCGCGCGAAGCGTGTCGCGATGGTCGAGCGGCAACCAGGAGTCGATGGCGGCGATCATCCTCTCCCAGTCGACGAGAATATAGAAGGCGACGACGGGCGTAACGACGAGCAGCGAGAAGAAATTGAGGATCGCGAAGCCTCCGGAGGCGAGCGAGCGAACGACGTTCAGCAGCACTTGCGCGCCCTGCGCGACGAAATCGCCGATCGATTTTTGAATCTGATCGACTGTGAGCGATTCCCCCAGCCCGAACGATCGGCGCCAAGGACCGCCGTATTTCTCGACCAATATCGAGCCTTCCTCGACGACGAGCGCCTGCAGCCGCATGACGTAGCCCGGCAGTTTGGCGGCGAAGTCGATGAGCTGGCCGCCGAGGATCGGCGCGACGATGACGAGGATGAGCGCGAGCGCGACGACGAACAGGGCCAGAATCAGCACGGAGGCCGCGAGTCGGGAGACGCCGAGGCGCTCGAGCCGCCGCACCACCGGATCGAGCAGATAGCCGAGCGCGATGCCGGTCGCGAACGGGGTGACGGCCGATCCCAACAGGCTCAGCGTGAGCAGCAGCGCCGCGAGCGCGGCCGCCCAGATGACGAACTGCCATTGCAGGCTCACGGGACCGCTCGCGTCGGCTGGATCAGATCCCACTTGCCGCCCCAGGGATCGGCGAACACGGCCACCACTCCATAGGGTTCCCGCCGCGGCGCCTCGAGAAAACGAACGCCCCGTGCGAGGTAGGCGGCGTGATCGCGATCGAAATCGTCGGTTTCGAGGAAATAGCCGACGCGGCGGTCTCCGCGGGGCGCCCCTTCCGTCTTCTGCAGCACCAGCCGCGCCCCGTCGTCCCGGCTCGCCGCGACGACGACCCAGCGTTTTCCATCGCCGAGCGGCGTGTCCTCGATCAGTTC
>DASXYQ010000162.1:0-12089 GCA_036502445.1 Roseiarcus sp.
CCGAGAGTAACTGGGTCTGTGGAACAACGCATGAGCGAAACGAACAACAGCGGCGACAAGACCTTGGGCGCCCCGGCGCCGAAGGCGACTTTGCATCTCAAGCGCCCTATCGAGCAGGGCATGGTCCGGCAGAGCTTTTCGCACGGCCGGAGCAAGGCGGTCGTCGTCGAGAAGGTCAAACGCCGATCGGGACCGGGAGAAGGGCCTCCGCGCGAAGCGCCGTCGTCTCAAGCGGCGGCATCCGCCGCCGCGGCGCCCAAGCCGACGATCGTGCTCACTCCCACGGCGCCCCGTGGCCCGACGGTCGCGCCCTCCGCTCCGCCCAAGACGGGCGTCGTCCTCCCCACCTTGACCGAGGAACAACGCGAAGCGCGCGCGCGGGCGTTGAACGACGCGCGAGCGCGCGAAGAGGAGGACCGGCGCCGCCAGGAGGCCGAGGCGAAAGCCCGACGCGAGCGCGAGGCGCGCGAGAAGTCCGAGCGTGAAGCCGCCGAAGCCCGCAAGCGCGACGAAGAACAGCGCCGCGCCCAGGAGGCCAATTTCAAGCGGCAGTCGGAAGAAGAGGCGCGTCGCCGGCTCGCAGGCGGGGAACCCTCCGCCGCGCCGGCGACGAGCTTGGGCCGCAAACCTGGAACCATGGTCGCCGCGCCCACCGCTACGACGAGCGCTCCCACCGCCCCCGTGCGCCCGACCGTGGTCGAACCGGACGAGGCGAAACGAGTCATTCGGCGTCCAGCCGTCTCGGCGCCTGCCGGCAAGGTGATGCTGCCGACGGCGCGACCGGCGCGCGGCTCCGAACAGCGCAATCGCGGTCGGCTCACGGTCGCCACCGCGACGGCCGCTGACGATGAGCGCACACGCTCCGTCGCCGCGTTCCGTCGCCGCACCCAGCGTCTGAAGGGACATGGGCACCAGGAGTCGAAGGAGAAGATCGCGCGCGAGATCGTGCTGCCGGAGGCGATCACCATTCAGGAACTCGCCAGCCGCATGTCGGAGCGGGCCGTCGACGTCATCAAGCTCTTGATGCGTCAGGGCCGCATGGTCACCCTGACCGACACGATCGACGCCGACACCGCGCAGATCATCGCTGAGGACATGGGCCATACCGTCAGGCGCGTGGCTGAGTCCGACGTCGAAGAGGGCCTGTTCGAAAGTCCCGATGACGTGGGGTCGCCGGTTCCACGCCCGGCAATCGTCACCATCATGGGGCACGTCGATCACGGCAAGACGTCGCTGCTCGACGCCATCCGCCACGCCAACGTCGTTGCGGGCGAAGCCGGCGGCATCACCCAGCATATCGGAGCCTATCAGGTGACGGCGCCGGGAGGCGCGAAGATCACGTTCATCGATACGCCGGGCCATGCGGCTTTCACCGCGATGCGCGCACGCGGCGCCAAGGTTACCGACATCGTCGTGCTCGTCGTCGCCGCCGATGACGGCGTCATGCCGCAAACGATCGAGGCGATCCGGCACGCCAAGGCGGCCAAGGCCCCGATCATCGTGGCGATCAACAAGATCGACAGGCCCGAGGCGAATCCGCAGCGCGTGATGCAGGAATTGTTGCAACATGACGTGCAAGTGGAGGAGTTCGGCGGCGAAACGCTCGCTGTGCCCGTGTCCGCCACGAAGCACACGAATCTCGACAAGCTGCTCGAGGCGATCGCGCTGCAGGCCGAATTGCTAGATCTCGTCGGCGATCCCGATCGCAACGCCGAAGGCACGGTCATCGAGGCCCGCCTCGATCGCGGCCGCGGCCCCGTAGCCACCGTGCTCGTCCAGCGCGGCACATTGCGCGTGGGCGCCCTCGTGGTCGCGGGCTCGCAATGGGGCCGAGTTCGCGCCCTACTCGACGACAAAGGCGAAGCGGTCACCGATGCTCGTCCCTCGACGCCGGTCGAAGTGCTCGGCTTTTCCGGCGCGCCGGAGGCCGGCGACCGGGTCGCCGTCGTGGAATCTGAGGCGCGTGCCCGCGAAATCACGGAATATCGCGAGCGCCAGAAGCGCGAGAAGCTCGCCGCGCGCGGCGGCGGCGTCGTGCGCACCTCGCTCAGCGACATGATGAGCAATCTGAAGGCGGCGGGTCGCAAGGAATTGCCGATCGTCGTCAAGGGCGACGTGCAGGGCTCGATCGAGGCGATCACCGCCGCGATCGAGAAGCTGGGCAACGAAGAAGTCATGGCGCGCGTCATTCATGGCGGCGTCGGCGGGGTGACCGAATCCGATGTGACGCTCGCCGAGGCGTCCAAGGCCGTGATCATCGGCTTCAACGTGCGTGCGCACAAGGAAGCGCGCGATCTGGCGGAGCAGCAAGGCATCGAAATTCGCTATTACAACATCATCTACAATCTCGTAGACGACGTGAAGGCGGCAATGTCGGGGCTGCTGGCGCCGACCTTGCGCGAGACGATGCTAGGCAACGCGCAGGTCCTGGAGGTTTTCACGATTTCCAAGGTCGGCAATGTCGCGGGCTGCCGCGTCACGGATGGCGTCGTGCAGCGCGGCGCGCATGTCCGCCTGATCAGGGACAACGTGGTGGTCCACGAAGGCAAGCTCTCGACGCTCAAGCGCTTCAAGGACGAGGTTGCGGTCGTTCAGGCGGGCCAGGAATGCGGCATGGCGTTCGAGAACTATCAGGACATGCGCAAGGCCGACGTCATCGAATGCTACACCGTCGAGGAAATCCGTCGCACGCTGTGAGCGTGGCCTAGAGGAGTTGGAGGATGCGAGGAAGCGTCACCCGCGCTGCCGAAGGCTTCGATCGCCGTGCGTTCACGGTGGACGAAATCCTGCGCATGCAGGAGGCGGGGATCATTTCGGAGGACGAGAATTTCGAGCTGATCGAAGGCGAGATCGTCCCGATGCAAGCCAAGACGCACGTCCACGAATTGCTGAAGTCAGCGCTCACTATTGGCGTTGTGAAGGCGCTACCGGACCGGCTATGGGTCGGCGTCGAGACGACGATTTATTTGACGCCGAACACCTTCGTGGAGCCGGACTTGGTCGTCTATCCACGAGGCTTTAAGCTCGAGACCGTCAAAGGCTCTGACATCGAACTGGCGATAGAGGTCGCTCTGACGAGTCTGGCGTATGATCGAGGCCTGAAGTCGAGGCTCTACGCACGCCACAGGGTGCGAGAGTTCTGGGTCGTCGACGCGGCGCGACGGCGAACCTGGGTTCACACGGGTCCGAAGGGCGACGGCTGGAGCAGCGTGATCGAATTGGGATCGGAGGAAACCCTCGCCTGTGCGGCGCTGCCCGGTTTCGCGTTGCGTCTCGACGAAGTTTGACGGGCGGTCGCTCGATGCGGACGCGTCGGCGCCTTCCAACCTCCGACCGTAACCCGACGGCCTCCCGGCGCCTCCTCCTCGAGTTTTTTTGTGATCTCGACCATGCCTCGTTCCGATTCCAAATCCGCCAACCCCTCGCATCGCCTCGAGCGCGTCGCGGAATCGATCCGGCACGCCTTGGCCGAAATTCTGTCGCGCGGCGATGTCGCCGATCCCGTGCTCGAGCGGCAAGTCGTGACGATACCCAGGGTTCGCATGTCGCCCGACCTCAAGCTGGCGACCGTCACCGTGATGCCGCTGGGCGGGAAGGACACGCAGAAGACGCTCGCCGCGCTCGCACAGCACAAGAAAGAGCTGCGTATGCTCGTCGCCCATCGCGTCAACTTGAAATTCGCGCCGGAGTTGCGTTTCAGCTTGGACGAGACTTTCGAGGCGCAGGCCCGGATCGACGCCATTCTCCGAACTCCGGAAGTCGCCCGCGACTTGCGCGACGACCAAAACGAGGACTCGAATTGAACGAGGATCCGCAATTGCAAGCCGTGCGCGATGACGACGCGCCCGAAGCGCCCCCTCGTGCAAAACAGCGCGAACAACGCCGCTCCACGCGCGCCGAGGTCAACGGCTGGGTCAATCTGGACAAACCGGTCGGCGTCACCTCGACTCAAGCGGTCGCACAGCTCAAATATCTCTTCAACGCCAAGAAAGCGGGTCATGCCGGCACGCTCGACCCTTTGGCGTCCGGCGTCTTGCCGATCGCTCTCGGCGAAGCGACCAAGACGGTTTCCGTCGTCCAGGACGGAACCAAGGCCTATCGCTTCACGATCAGATGGGGCGAAGAGACCGACACCGACGACGCCGAGGGCCAAATCGTCGCGAGATCGGACGTTCGTCCGTCGGCGAGCGAGGTCGCGGCGATGTTGCCGCGCTTTCTCGGGGCGATCCAGCAGACCCCGCCGACCTATTCGGCGATCAAGATCGGCGGCGAGCGCGCCTACGATCTGGCGCGCGGTGGCGCGGAGTTCGAAATCGCGGCGCGCGAAATCGTCGTTCATCGCCTCGTTCTCGTCTCGAGCGAACCGGATCAGGCCGTTTTCGAGGCCGAATGCGGCAAGGGCGCCTATGTCAGGGCGATTGCTCGCGATCTCGGCCGGACGCTGGGTTGTCACGGCCATGTCGTGCTGCTCAGGCGCACTCGCGTCGGACCTTTTTGGGTGGATCGAGGTCACGGCCTCGAGGTCTTGCGCGACTCCGCCGAGGCGCGCGCGACGGCGCTATTGCCGATCGAAGCCGGCCTGTCGGAACTGACCCGGGTTCCCACTGACCGCTCGGGCGCCGCGATTCTGCGTCGAGGGCAGAAACTCCTGTTGCGCGGCGCCACGGCGCCTCCGGAAGGTCCAGCCTATTCGGTCTGTCTGGGAACGCCGATTTCGGTCGGCGTCGTCGAGAGCGGCTATTTCATCTCGACGCGTGTTTTCAATTTGCCAAACTGAACAGGTTTTGGCGATGTCGCGACTCCATGGGCCGGCCGACAAGGTTTCCGTCGGCTTGCCCGCTACTTCCAGACCGCCAGCGCGTCGTTGACGACTCGCTCGCCGTCCGCGGCCTTCTCGAAAGTCAGTTTCGCGATACGGTCGTCGTTCAGCAACAATGGAAAATCGAACCACCCCCGCGTCGCGATCTCGTCGACATTGCGCGAGATGTCTGCGTCGGCGCGGTTGAGGCCGATCAGGAAATAGCTGTCGTTGATCTTCACCTTGACGCCGAGCAGCGGATCGGCGTTGGGGGATTCGTCGCGGCGCATGCGCGGCAGGTCGATGTCCTTCACGCCTTTGATGGGTGAGCCTTCATCGAAGATCAGGCGAAGATCTATGGTGTGCGAAGCGGGCAACGCGGCGTCGGTATTCTTGCGCAGCGTCATCGACGCGTGCATCTTCAGGTCGGGAATGTCGATATCCGCTTTGACGCCGAGACTGCCAGGCTGGCCAGGAAGGGCCGGAGCGGCCGACCAGATGACCGTTCCGATGGTGACCGCAGGCTTTTGTGCGTCGGCGGCGGTCGCGACGAGCATCGCCGCCCGGGCGGTCACCGGCAGCACCGCGGCGACGGTCGTGGCCGCGGCGCCTGCCGCGCTCGAGGCGGGCGTCGCCGTTGGGCTGGCGGTCGGCGCGGGCGCCGCGGTAGGGCTGGCCGTCGGCGCGGGAACGGCGCTGGCCATCGTCGAGGGGGACTGAGCGGGCGACGGCGACGGCGACGGCGTGTCGGAAGGCGCCGAGGCGGGGGCGCTTCCGACGCGCTCCGCGATCTTCTGACCATTCGCTGCGGGCGAAGCGGCCGGCGTGGGGTCGATCGGCTCCTTTATCGCCAGGTCTTGTGGTCTTTCGCGGAAAAGGAAGGCCGCCACGGCGATCGATCCCACCAACCCGACCACGACCGCGAACGCTATCCAGGGCCACGGATTGTTCCGGCTGAGCCCCGCGCGGCCGGGCGCGCCGGGCCGTGGTGGGTCAGTGTCCGCGCGGGTCGGGGCGGCCTCGCGCGGCGAGCCGATTCGCGGTGCGTTGTCTGGCCCCGTCGCCTCGACGGTGGCGGCCGATACCGGCGGGGCTGCGGCGATCGTTTCGGGGACTGCGCCGGCGGCGAATGACGCAACGAACGCCCCCGCGGGAGAAGGCGGCGGTGGAGCATGGCGCGGGGGAACAAGGCGCGGGGGAACAACCGCAGCCGACGCCGGCTTGGCGGCGCCAGCGCCCGACGCCGAAACGGGTGTGGCGGCGACCGGGACCGAACCCGACGGCGCCGCCGCCGCCGCCGCTGCCGCAGCGCCCCTGAACCCGAGGTTGGGAGCCTTCAGTGGGGCTGCCGGTCGTGGGGCCGTGACCGGCAGCCGCGAGGGCGCAGCGGGCCTGGCGGGCGGGGGGGGCGGCGCCGGAGGAGCGGCGGGCGGCGCAGGAGCAGCGGCGGGCAGCTGTTCGAATTCGGCTTCGAGCCGCTTCACGGCCACGTCCAGCGCGTTCTCCTCCCGGGCGATGTCGCTCTCGGGCAACGCAGGTTTGAGAGACCGCAGTTGCCCGATCAAAGCCTTGCGTGCGCGGTCATATATCGCTCGTCGCGCCGAAGCCGGGCTCGACTTCGGCAAATTTGAAACCGCGCGGAACAGCAGCGAATAGTAGTCAGCCATGAAACGCACCACATCCACGCCGTGCTCGGCCGAGCTCCAGGGGTGAATCAGTCTTGAAAAGGATCATGAACGAGAATCGTATCGTCTCTCTCCGGGCTAGTCGATAGCAGCGCAACAGGCGCCCCTATCAATTCCTCAATCCTGCGCACGTATTTTATCGCTGGGGCCGGCAAGTCAGCCCAGGATCGCGCGCCCACGGTCACGCCCTCCCAGCCTTCGATGGTCTCATAAATCGGTTCGACGCGCGCCTGAGCGGCCTGAGACGCGGGCAGATAGTCGATCTCCTTGCCGTCCAATCGATAACGCGACGCCACCCTTATCTCGTCGAAGCCATCCAGAATGTCCAGCTTGGTCAATGCGATGCCGTCGATCCCGGATATCTTTACGCTCTGCCGCGTCACCACGGCGTCGAACCAGCCGCAGCGGCGAGGCCGGCCCGTATTCGTGCCGAATTCGTTGCCGCGCTTGCCGATACGCGCCCCGACCTCGTCATGCAACTCGGTCGGAAAAGGCCCCCCACCGACCCGGGTCGTGTACGCTTTGACGATGCCGAGGACGTATCCGATCGCGCGCGGTCCGAGACCCGAACCGGTCGCCGCGTTGGCGGCGACGGTGTTCGAGGAAGTGACATAGGGGTAAGTGCCGTGGTCGACGTCCAGCAGGGCGCCCTGAGCGCCCTCGAACAGTATGCGCTTACCCGCGCGCCGCTCGCGATCGAGCAGATCGAACGTCGGCGCCATGTACGGCAGAACTCGCGGCGCGATTTCGAGCAATTCGCGTTTGATGTCCGCCGCGGCCGGCGGCTTCAGGCCCAGCCCTCGCCAGAGCGGATCGTGATGAGCGAGCAGCCGCGCGATCTTGCCGTCGAGAAATTCCGGCTCGGCCAAATCCATCAAGCGGATCGCGCGCCGGCCGATCTTGTCTTCGTAGGCGGGCCCGATGCCGCGCTTGGTGGTCCCGATCGCCACGCCGCCGACCTCGCCCGATTCGCGGTGCGCGTCGAGATCGCGATAGAAGGACAGAATCAACGGGACGTTCTCGGCGATCTTGAGGTTTTGCGGAGAGACCGGCACGCCCTGGGCGCGAATGGCGTCGATCTCGCGGGTGAGGTGGTAGGGGTCGAGCACCACGCCGTTGCCGATGATCGACACCTTGCCGGGGCGCACGATGCCGGAGGGCAGCAACGCCAGCTTGAAGACCTTATTGCCGATCACCAGCGTATGGCCGGCGTTGTGTCCGCCCTGGAAACGCACGATCACGTCGGCCGACACCGACAGCCAATCGACGATCTTGCCCTTGCCTTCATCGCCCCATTGAGCGCCGACCACCACGACATTCGCCATCGCCGACCCTCCTCCCGCGGCGTCAAACAAAACCCGAATCCACTACCGATTGCGTTGGTCCGGGGCTCAATTGCGCAACCGACCTAACGCGAAAGACGCATTGGAGTAAAGACGTCGATGCGATGCGAATATTCCTGACGCCCCGTCTTGGAACGGCCGCGTTGCGAGCCCATATGCCGCGGCGCGGGCCCGATGGCCCGAAGGGAGACCCCTATGAGCCCCGAAGAACGCCAAATGCTCGCCGACCTGTTCGAGCGCATCCGCGCCAACGCGGCGGCCCCACGCGACCCCCAGGCGGAAGCGTTCATCAACGACGCCGTACGCCAGCAGCCCTACGCGCCCTACATTCTCGCCCAGACCGTATTGGTGCAGCAGCAGGCTCTCGAAGGCGCCGCCCGCCGTATCTCGGAACTCGAGGCGCAGACGCGCGCCTCCGCGCCCGCGCAGGAGACCAGTTTCCTCGGCAGCCTCGGGCGAAGCCTGTTCGGCGGCGGCGCGGCGCCTCCGCCTCCGCCGCAACGCCCGGGCGGATACGATGCGAGCGCGTATCAACGCGGCGCGCCGCAAGCCCCGCCGAGCTACGCGCCGCCGCCCCCGCCGGGTTACGCGCCCTCGCCGCAACCCGGTCCCTGGGGAGCCGCGGCGGCCGCGCCCGCGGGCAGCGGCTTCCTCTCCGGCGCACTCCGTACGGCGGCCGGCGTCGCTGGCGGCGTGGTGCTCGGCAACGCGCTCGAAAACATGATCGGCGGTCATGGCGGCGGCTTGTTCGGCGGCGGCGGCGGTTTGATGGGCGGCAGAGGCGGCGAGACCATCAACAACTACTACGAGAACGCTCCCGATGCGGCCGGTCAGCACGCAGAGGACGTGCTGCAGGACCAGGACCAGGATCAGGACGACGCCCAGGACGCCCAGGATGACAGCTACGACAGCGGCTCGTCGGACAGCGGTAGCTGGGATACCTGAAACGAAGAAGCCGTCTCGCTCGGCGCGAGGCGGCTTCGCCGTCTACGAGAGAAGTCACGATGGTGACCGCGTTTCCGGCCGCGCGCCATGGTTGACGTACGCCGTTCGTGCGAATGCCTGACCCTCTTCTGTGAAGATGGTCAAGCGATTTTTGAGTCTTCGCTTGCGAGCCCGGCCTTGCCCGCGCGTCGTCCGTTGAGCGGGTTTTCCTCGTCCCAGCCGTAGCGCAGCGTCTCGAAGCGCATGGCGCGCGTATCGATCATCAGCAGTCTTCCGACGAGGCCTTCGTCGCCGTCGCCGAAGCCGCCGACGATTTCACGGATCGCCTCCAGCGCCATCAGCGATCCGAGCACGCCCGCCAACGCCCCCAGCACTCCCGCTTCCGCGCAGGTCGGAACGGTTCCCGGCGGCGGCGCCTCGGGAAACAGGCAGCGATATGTCGGGTTCGGCGCGCCGCCGGCGCCGGCCGCATAGGGCTTCAGCGTCGTCAGCGTGCCGTCGAATTCGCCGATCGCGGCGGTCACCAGCGGCCTCTTCTCGAAATAGCAGGCGTCGGAAACGGCGTAGCGGGTGGCGAAATTGTCGGAGCCGTCGAGCACGAGATCGTAGCCCGCTACGATCTCACGCGCATTGGCGTCGTCGATGCGGCGCTCGATCTTCTCGACGAGGACATGGGGATTGATCCGCCCTATCGCCTCGGCGGCGCTGTCGACCTTGAGCCGACCGACGTCCTCGGTGGCGTGCAGCAACTGGCGATGCAGGTTGGAAAGCGCGACGCGGTCGTCATCGACGATTCCGAGCGTTCCCACCCCGGCGCCGGCGAGATATTGCAGCGCGGGCGAGCCGAGGCCGCCCGCGCCGATCGCCAACACCCGAGCGGCCCTGAGCTTGTTCTGTCCGGGGCCGCCGACCCCGCGCAGAATGATTTGGCGGGAATAGCGCTCGATTTCTTCGGAGGAGAGTTTCATCGGCACAGCTTACGCGCGGCGCGATCGGGAAATCAACGCTGCAGCCGGCTCTGACTGATGTCAACGGACCTGTGTTTCGAGAACCTCGAGCCGGGCGATCAATGAGGGTCGCAAGCTCGGCCGGCATCGGGGAAACTCGTCCGCAACAGCCGGGCTGCCCCCCAAGCGCTGCTTGCTGTGACGGTACGGGCCTTTGCCCGGCATGGGCCCGTACCGCATCTACATTCGTATTTGGATGGAGTTACTTGCCGGAGCCTTGCCGCCACAAGTTGGAAGGCCGAACCCGCCCCCCAGGGCGCCGATGTCATAGATTATGCCGTCGTTCTTGGCGGGACTCCCTTCACCCGGCGCCGCATCGCCGCATCGCCGCCGATCGCGGCGATCGCCAGCGGCCTCTTTCGAAAAAGCAGGCGTCGAAGACCGCGTAACGGGTGGTGAAACTGTCGGAGCCGTCGAGCACGAGATCGTAGCCCCAGCCGGTCGAGCCGCCAGGGACGAGCGAAGGCAAGTCGTCTTGGGCTTTTCGCGAAGAACTCTCGGCGCCGAGCTTGCGTCTCGCCGAATCCTGACCCATACTGTCGGACAATCTGCGGATCGCCGAATCAACGGCTTGATAGGGGAGGAAACGCTCATGCGAATGATATCAATGCTCGCGCTCGCCGGCGCGATGAGCTTGGCTAACGCGGCAAACGCCGCGAACACCGAAAATGGCAAGGCGGAAGAGGTGAAAGGCGGCGCCATGATGAAGGCGGCCCCGACAACGCCGGCGACGACCAGCGTATCGCAAGAGCTGCTCGACAAAGCCGCCAACGATAGCGCCAATTTCTTGCAGACTAATGGGAATTATGCGCAGACGCGCTTCCATCCCGCCAAGCAGATCAATACCGGCAACGTCAAAGGCCTGCATGCCGCGTGGATATTCCAGACCGACATTCTCGATACGCTGGAAACTTCTCCGATCGTGGTCAATAGCGTGATGTACGTCACGACCGCTTTCGACCACGTCTACGCGCTCAACGCCAAGACGGGTCAGCAGATTTGGGAATACAAGCACAAAATGGGTCCGATCACGACCTATTGCTGCGGCCCCAACAATCGCGGCGTCGCGGTCTACGGAGACAACGTCTATGTCGCGACACTCGACTCCAAGCTCCTCGCGCTCGACGCCAAATCCGGCGAGGTGAAATGGTCGAAAGACGTGGCCGATCCCGAGAAGGGCTATTCCGAGACGATGGCGCCGACCGCCGTCAAGGGCATGATCCTCTTGGGCACGAACGGCGGCGAGTACGGCATCCGCGGCTTCGTGAAGGCCTTCGACGCCAAGACCGGGGATCTGAAATGGAGCTTCGACACGATTCCGGAGGACTCGAAGGGCGTCTGGGCGACCAAGGACGCGACCGGCCGCGACATGCATCGCGACATCGAGGCGGAGAAGGCGGCCTACGCCAAGAACGGCGACCCCTATAAGACCCTGGGCGGCGGCGTCTGGCAAAATCCGTCGGTCGATCTGGCGACCAATCGCATCTATTTCGTGGTCGGCAACCCTTCTCCCGACCTCGACGGCGCGATCCGACCGGGCGACGATCTCTATACCGACTCGTTGGTTTCGCTCGACCTCGACACCGGCAAATACGTCTGTCACTTCCAGTATATCGCGCACGACGTCTGGGACCTCGATGCGGTCTCGCCGACCGTGTTGACCAAGGTCGCCGGCAAGGACGGCAAGATGATCGACGGCGTCCTCCACGCCGGCAAGACCGGACATATTTATGTCAACGACGCCAAGGACTGCAGCCTGATCCGTTTCTCGGAGGCGATGATCCCACAGGAAAACATGTGGGTGTTGCCGACCAAGGACGGCTCGCGCATGCTGCCGGGCGCCAATGGCGGCGTCGAGTGGTCGCCGATCGCTACGGATCCGAGCCTCGGTCTCGCCTACGCCCTCAATCTGCATCAACCAATGAACTATTTCGTCGACTCGTCGCCCTATCCCGATGGTAAGCTGTGGCTCGGCGGCGCCTTCAAAGTGATCCCGACCGAGGCGCAATGGGGC
This sequence comes from Roseiarcus sp., assembly GCA_036502445.1. Classification (GTDB taxonomy): domain Bacteria; phylum Pseudomonadota; class Alphaproteobacteria; order Rhizobiales; family Beijerinckiaceae; genus Roseiarcus. Next base: position 11,793 of record DASXYQ010000162.1, read on the forward strand.
AAATTCGTCGCCGTCGACTACAACACCGGGAAGGTGAAGTGGAGCGTGAAGACGCCGCAGCCCATGATCGGCGGCGCGCTGGCGACCGCAGGCGGGCTGGTGTTCGCGGGCGAAGCCAACGGCGAGTTCAGGGCGTACGACGCCAAGAGCGGCGCCATCCTCTGGAGCTTCAGCGCCGGCGCAGGCGTCAATGCTCCGCCCTCCACCTATGAAGTCGACGGCAAGCAATATGTCGTGGTCGGCGCGGGCGGCAACACGCAGATCGACGCCATGCGGGGCAATTCGATCATCGCCTTC
>DASXYQ010000163.1:0-1801 GCA_036502445.1 Roseiarcus sp.
CGCATCAGGAACGGCAGGAGGGTCAGCTTCGGCTGGGTTGGACGCTTCTGCTTGTTGAGGGCGGCCCGCAGCTCCTCGAGCGCGCCGACGTCGACTTCCTCGACGTAGGTGATATGGGGGATGTGCGAGTTCGCCAGCGCCATCCGCTCGGCGATCTTGCGGCGCAGTCCGACCAGCTTGATGTCCTTCACCGAATTGTTCGGCCGCAGCCCCGTCGTCGGCGCGATTTCAGCGCCGCGGGCGATGAACGTTTCGAGGTCCTGATGCGTGATGCGCCCCGCGGGGCCGGTTCCCGGCACCTGCCGCAGGTCGATTCCCGCCTCCTTGGCGCGCAACCGGACCGCCGGCGAGGCGAGCGGCTTCTCGCCCCCTGGCCTCGGCGCGCCGAGCGTGCGCGCGGGAATCGGCGCGGCCGCTGGCGCCGCGATCGGGGCCGGAGGCCTCGATTCGACCTCGGGCTTCGGCTCGCGGGGCGGCGGCGGCTTCGCCTCGGGCTCGGCGTGCCCTAAAGCCTCCTCGCCGTCCGCCCGGAGCCGGATCAAGGGCGACCCCACGGCCACGGTTTCCCCGATTTCGGCGCCGAGCCAGAGAACTTCGCCATGGACCGGAGAGGGTATTTCGACCGTCGCCTTGTCGGTCATCACGGCGCCGAGAATATCGTCCTCGCGCACGAGGTCGCCGATCTTGACCTTCCACTCCACCAGTTCGGCCTCGGCGACGCCTTCGCCGACGTCGGGCATCTTGATCACGCGCTCGCCCATTCTCACGCCTCCAAGGTCGCGAGCAGCGCGCGGCCGACCCGCGCCGGGCCGGGAAAATAGTCCCATTCCTGCGCATGGGGGTAGGGCGTATCCCAGCCGGTGACGCGCGCGATCGGCGCTTCGAGATGAAAGAAGCAGGCCTCCTGCACCAGCGCGGCCAGTTCCGCGCCGAACCCGGACGTCAGCGTCGCCTCGTGGACGATCACGCAGCGGCCGGTCTTCTTCACGGAGGCGACTATGGTTTCAAGATCGAGCGGCAGAAGGGTCCGGAGGTCGATGATCTCCGCGTCGACGCCGGTTTCCGCGGCCGCGGCCTCGGCGACATATACCATGGTCCCGTAGGCCAGAACTGTCAGCGCCTGTCCCTGCCGACGGATCGCCGCCTTGCCGAGCGGGGTTAGGTAATGGCCGTCCGGCGTTTCGCTCAGCTCGTGTTTCGACCATGGCGTGACGGGACGATCGTGATGACCGTCGAACGGCCCGTTGTAGAGCCGCTTCGGTTCGAGAAAGATCACGGGATCCGGGTCTTCGATCGATGCAATGAGCAGGCCTTTGGCGTCGCGGGGATTGGACGGCACCACGACCTTGAGGCCGGCGACATGGGTGAACAGCGCCTCCGGGCTCTGGCTGTGGGTCTGGCCGCCGAAAATGCCGCCGCCGGTCGGCATGCGCACGACGATCGGACAGGTGAACTCCCCGTTCGAGCGATATCGCAAGCGCGCCGCTTCCGAGACGATCTGGTCAAAGGCGGGATAGACATAGTCGGCGAACTGCACTTCTACGCAGGGCCGCAGACCATAGGCGGCCATGCCGATCGCCGCTCCGACGATCCCGAGTTCGCTGATCGGCGTGTCGAAGCAGCGACTCGCGCCGTATTTGCGCTGCAGCCCGAGCGTGCAGCGGAACACGCCCCCGAAATAGCCGGCGTCCTCGCCGAAAACAACGACGTTGTCGTCGCGCTCCATCGCAACGTCCATCGCGCCGCGGATCGCCTCGATCATCGTCATCCTCGGCACGGCGTCAGACCCCCGCCTGCTGGC
>DASXYQ010000164.1:0-6009 GCA_036502445.1 Roseiarcus sp.
TCTGCGATTTCGCGCGAGCCTAAACAATTTCAAGAGTTCCTCCGGCTTTGCCGGGGTGGCCGTAAAAGTTGACTTTTACGGGGGTCCATCGTGATTTTTGCCTTTGTGAGCCGCCAAGCACACAAAGGGTCACGTCGATCATCCAGGCGCACGTGTTGTGAATCGAGACATAGGCGGCGATGGAGGGACAGCCGTTCGAGTGCTCTTCGAAGATCAGCGCCGCGTCGAAGCGCGTCATCCCAGAGCCGCCGACATCCTCGCGCAGGTAGATCGCCGCCATGCCGAGCGCCGCCGCCTCGCGAATCACGTCGACCGGGAAAATCTTCTTCTCGTCCCATTCGAGCGCGTGTGGCGCCAACTTCTCGTCGGCGAACGACCGCGCCATGTCGCGAACCGCGATCTGGTCGGAATCGAGAGAAAAAGCGGTCATGAGCGTCCCCTTGGTAGCTTCCTGCGCGCCATTCGAAGACCGAATATTCCCGACTTCGCTCCCACGGTTCAACGTTTGGCGTATTGCACGGCGACGCGGCCGACCCGTTCGCGCGCGACGATCAGCTTCATGATCCCCGCCGTGCCATCGCCGATCTCGAGGCCCATCACGTCGCGCATGCGCTGTTGATGCGGCAGGTCCATCGACCACCCGTAATGGCCGAACGTCAGCAGGCATTGATGGATGACTTCGAATGCGGTTTTCGGGCCCATCCATTTGACCATCGCCGCTTCCGCCGTGTGCGGCAGGCCCGCGTCGCGGAGCGCGATGGCGTGATAGCAGAGCTGGCGGATCGCGGCGATCTGGCTCTCGCCCTCGACGAGCGGGAAGGTGACGCCCTGGTAGGAGGCGATCGGAGCATTGAAGGCCGTCCGCGTCTTGGTGTATTCCCACGCCTCATCGAGCGAGGCCTGCGCGCAGCCGACGCATTGCAGGGCGATCAGGGCGCGGCTGAAATCGAAGCCGCGCATGACATGCGTGAAGCCCTGGTTTTCCTGACCCAGGCGGTTTTCCAACGGAACCCTCACCCCCTCGAAGAACACCGAACCGCGGCCGATAATTCGGCTGCCGACATCGTTAAAACGTGTCCGAGCGATACCGGGCGTATCCGCGGGAACTATGAGGGCGGTCACTCCCGCGGCGCCGCTCTCCGGCGAGCCGGTTCGGGCGAACACGATGAAGGCGTCGGCGCAATCCGCGAAGGTGATCGAGGTCTTCTCGCCGTCTAGAACGTAATCGCCGCCGTCCCGACGGCAACGCAATTTTAGCGCGCTCGCGTCCGAACCGCCGCTGGGCTCGGTGACGCAGACACCCATCAGGGTTTCGCCCGAGATCATGCGGGGAATCCAATGAGCAGCCAGCGCCGGCGTCGCGCTGCTCATGATGATCGCTCCCAGCAGCGAGACGCCCACGGGGACCGCGCTGATGTTGAAATCCCCGTAGGCGAGTTCCTCCCCGATGATGCCGGCCGTGACCCCCGGCGCGCCGAGCGCGCCGAAACTCTCCGGCAGATCGACGCCCAGCAAGCCGAGACTTCCCATTTCCCGGATCAGATCGCGATCGATCACGCCGATCTTCTCGCGTGTCTGATAATGCGGCGCGAGACGCTCCCGTGCGAAGCGTCGCGCAAGGTCGCGGATGGCGGTCTGGTCTTCGCTCGGAATCATCTGCGGCGCATCCTGTGGTGGAAAATAAATTGAGCGAAACACTGTTTGTCTTGGCGCCAGCGGCTCGCGATATCGGTCATCGCCCCTCGAACGTCGGCTTCTGCTTGGCGAGCACCGCCCGCATCGCATTCCAAGCGTCATCGGTTCGCGTCACTCGCGCCATTGCGCGTGCTTCGTTCTCGAGCTGACCTTCGAGGCTCTCGGTCGCGCTGGCGATCAGCAGGTTCTTCGTTTCGCCATAGGCGAGTGTCGGACCCTGAGCTAGGCGCAAAGCGAGAGCCCAGGCTTCGTCAGCGAGCGCGTCAGCCTCGACGACCCGATTGATCAATCCGGCCTCGGCTGCTTGCTGCGCGCTCAAGGTTTCGTTGAGCAACAGAAACTGCGCGGCGCGACGCGAGCCCATTCGCCGAGGTAGGTAGTACGATCCGCCACTGTCGCTGACGATGCCGATCCCGGCGAAAGCCGCGTAGAATTTCGCCGACGGTGATGCAAGTACGAAATCGGCCCCGGCGACCAGAGCGACTGCGCCTCCCGCGGCCATAGCGTGCACCGCCATCACCACGGGCGCATTCATGCGTGCGAATCGGGCGATCCCCATGTGCAGGTTGGATGTCGCCGCTGAAACGAAGCGGGCAAGTTCCTCGCGGCTGCTCGCCAGGGCGTTGAGGTCACCCCCCACGCTGAAAAAACGGCCTTCAGCGTCGATCAATACGGACCGGACTTCCGGCCTGATCGTGCACTCTGTCGCGAGATAGTCGAATTCCTCGGCGAACCGGCGATCGAATGGATTGCCGCGTTCCGGCTGATTGAGCGTGATGCGGGCCACGCCTTGCTTGATCTCAAAGGCGAATGCTATCAATTCCATCGAACCCGTCCTTGGTTGGTTTCGCCGCTCCACCCGCCGCCGTCTCGGCTGGCTGGGTCGCGACCTGTCGGCGCCGCTTGGTTTCCTCTCCCGCCCCTTACGTCGTCCAAGCCGTCAAAAAATTGTCCAGTCGGTAGCTTGGCGACAAACTCGTACACTACGTTATCATATCTCGACAACACGCGTCCAGAACTCTGTGCACCATCGGAGGCATCATCGCAAATCGAGGCTTCTCCCGAGCCGATGCCACTGAATCGGCCTCGAGCCGATTGGGTGGTCTGATACAGAAAGGAGCGGCGCCCGAGGAAGTTCGCGCAAGCCAGGGACGGATTACGCCGGGCTGGCGAATCGCCGTATCCTTGTCGAACCCCTCGCGATCGCGTTGCGTCGGAGAAATTGATGTGCTAGTTTACTATTGTAATCGGCGCCAACAAGCGGTAGACACAGGCAAGGAAGTGGCGAGACGATAAGGCCTTCGAGGCGGCGGCTGCAGAATGAAGCGGAAAGAGGGAGAGCAGCAAGGCGCTCGCGGCGCGAGCGATCGGGGGCCGGCGTCGACGCCTGCTTTCGAGGACGCGGCCATTCTGCGCACTCGACTCGCCGAGTATCTCAGCGCGCGAACAGACGCCGCCGTCGTCGTTGAAACCCTCGTGAAATTTCCCGCCGGTTTCTCCTGGATCACCTATGGCGTGAGACTCTCCGGGTTCCCTCCGGCGCGTGACGTCATCCTTCGCATCGGGCCGCCCTACGGTTTGTTCGCGCCGTATAGCGCGATGCCCGAATTCCAGTCTCTCAGCGCGCTGCAGGCCAGCGCCGTACCGATCCCGAGGACGTTTCTGGCGAGCGACGATGCCTCGATCCTGGGTGCGCCGTTCTTCCTTTGCGAGCGCGTGGAGGGCGGCACGCCGCTGCCTTGGGGTGATCAGGAAGGAGCCTCGCTCGACGGCGTGAGGCGCGAGGCGCTCGCCCGCGATTTCATCGATGCGCTCGCCGCATTGCACGCATTCGATTGGCGCGCCACCCATCTCGTCGGATGGGGCTCCGGCATGACTTCGGACAACGCGGCGCTCCGACAGCTCGACTTCTGGCAGAGCCGGTTTGAGCGCTGGGCGCTGAAGCCTCATCCGATGGCTCACCGCGCATTCGCCTGGCTGCGCCGGCAACCACCCAGAGCGTCGCGGGTGGCGATCGTCCATGGGGATTACCGCCTGGGCAATTTCCTGGAGCGCGACAATCGCATCACCGCGATCCTCGATTGGGAGCTCGTGCACCTGGGGGATCCCGTCGAGGACCTCGGCTGGGCGTTTTTGCCGCAATATCGCGGCGGCACGCCCCTGGTCTGTGGCCTGGCGAGCGAAGAAGACTTCCTGTCGCGGTATGAAGCGCGCGCCGGGGAGAAGGTGGACCGCGGCGCACTGAGGTTCTACATCGTCTTTTCGCTGCTGAAGCTCGCATTGACCCACATGGCTGCGGCGCGGTGTTTCGAGGACGGGTTGTTCAACGACATGCGGATGCCCGCGATGGCCACGCAGATCGCGCCGGTGTTCCGTCAAATCGCTAAGATTCTGGAGCGCGCGCCGTGAACAACTCGCTGCCCCGGCTGATCGACGGCATGGTCGCAACGCTCCGGAAGGAAGTGATCCCGCATACCGAGGGGGATTTCGCCCGCGGTCAGGCGTTCGGCGTGATCTACATGCTCGAGAGCCTCAAGCGGCGTGCGTCCTGGTCGAATGAATTCCTCGTCGAGCAATTGCGCGCGCTCGAGCAGGCGAGCAATGATTTGAGCGATCTCGCGGCCGAGCTTCTCGGAGCGCCGCTGCCGGACATCCGCGCGCCCGCGCAGGCGCCCAGCGCGACCGAACTGGAAGCCCTGCGAAATGAGGGCGACACCTGCATCAGCAAACTCGTCGACTGGCTCGCCGATCATCGCGCGACACTTCCTGTCGACGCTGTCGCGCGTGCCGAGGCCAAGATCGATCATTATTTGAACCGGCAATCGAAGTGGGAGCTCTCGACCAGCGCCAAGCCGATGTTCGTCGAGATATCCAGCGGCCGCGAGAGGAGCGCCTGAGGAGGCGGTCAACGATGCTCACCAAACAGGACGATTTCATCGGGCATCAACTGCCCACCACTTTCGATCATGTCATGAGCAGTGATCCGTCCTGGATGGAGCGGCTCTGGTACACCGGTCATCCCAAACCCGGCGGCGACTTCATCTTCGACGTCGGACTAGGTTGGCATCCCAACCGCAACGTGATGGACGGTTTCGCTGGGGTCGCCTTCGCGGGCAAGCAATACAACTTTCGTGCTTCGCGCCGGCTTCGTCCCGATCCGCTGACGACCGCGATAGGTCCGCTGAAAATCGAAGTGCTCGAGGGGCTGCGCCGCCATCGCTTGACTCTGGAGCGAAACGAGTCCGGGCTTTCGTTCGATCTCGAATTCGTGGCGACGATGAATCCGCACGAAGAGGAGCCGCACTTTCGCCGGCGCAACGGCCGCGTCACCGAGCAGATGGCGAGAACTCAGCAACTCGGCGGCTATCGTGGCTGGATCGAAGTCGACGGCGCCCGGCGCGAATTGGGTGAGGCAACCTGGCTCGGCCAGCGCGACCATTCCTGGGGCATTCGCGCCGAGATGCGCACCGACGAAACCAATCCTCCGCTGACTTATTATCCGCCGTTCTTCTATTGTTGGACGACGGCGCAATTCGCCGACCGCGGCCTGCATCTTTTCTTCAAGGAGCGCGCTCCCGGCGAGCCGATCTACATATCGGGCGAGGAAGTGCGCGCGATCGGAACGCGCGTCAAGGAGACAGTGCGGCTCGAGGAAATCGATCATGAAGTCGTCTGGGCGAAAGACCCCCTCGGACAGACGCTGAAGAGCGCCGAGTTCGCGGCGCGCTTCTCCGACGGCTCGACTCGACGCGTCCAGATCCGCGCGCTTCCCGGACGGTTCTTCCTCAAAGGCGGTCTCTACGGCGGCCTCCGGGGCTGGTCACACGGCGACGACAAGGGCAAGTTTCATGCCGAGCACGAGGTCTGGGAGCTCGCGAACCCCGAAACGCGCCGTCTGACGCGTACTCTGAGCGACCACGTGATCGAGGTGACCGACGGCGACGAGGTCGGCTACGGAATCGTCGAATACGGCGTGGGAAAGGGTTACGCTCGCTACGCCGAAGTGCAGGACTTCCCTCCGATCTGATCGCCTTGTGGCAGCGGACCCCGACATGGATTTCACAACGCTCGCGCTCGAACGCCGAGGACCCATCGAGATCCTCTCCCTCAACCGGCCAGGGGCTCTGAACGCGATTTCGCCCGAGATGGTCGCGGAGGCGTCCGCCTATTTCGGCGGCCTCTACGATCGCCTGGATGTCCGCGTGATCGTCCTACGTGCGAACGGCCGCGCGTTCTCGGCCGGCGCTGACCTCGGCTCGGTCGCTTTTGCCGAATCCGGCGCAGGGCGTCCGCAACGTCAGATGGCGATGCAGA
>DASXYQ010000165.1:0-2088 GCA_036502445.1 Roseiarcus sp.
CTCGACCACCAGGCGTTTCAGCGCGCGCTGGACGAGAAGGCGATCGAGATTTCCTTCCATGCCGAGCGCGATCACATCGGCGGCCGAATGCGCACGCTGGTGCGCCACGTCGATCGCGCGGCGGAGTTGTTGCGCCTCGCCCTCAACGCGCCGCGCCTCGACGAAGAACCGTTCGAACGCGTGCGGGAGCAGATGAACGCGCGGCTGCGCCAGGAGGCCAACGACCCGGGCGCCATGTCGGGGCGGGCCTGGCGCGCCCGGGTTTTCCCGGGCCATCCTTATGGCCTTTCCGCCGAGGGCTCGGTGGAGAGCCTGGCGGCGATCGCGCGCGACGACCTGAAGGCGATGGCCCGCCGCCTGATCGCGCGCGGGGCGCTGCACATCGCCATCGTCGGCGCGATCGATGCGACGCGCGCGGCGCATCTGATCGACCAGATCTTCGCCGATCTGCCCGACAAAGCCGAACTCGCCCCGGTCGGCCCGGCGCCGTTCGCCGGCGTCGGGGGCGAGGAGATCATTGATCTGGACGTGCCGCAATCGACCATCCGTTTCGGTCGGCCCGCGCCGGCGCGCCAGGATCCGGACTATATCCCGAGCATCGTGCTCGCCCATATTCTCGGCGGCGGTACCGGGCTTTCCTCGCGCCTCTTCCGCGAGGTCCGCGAGAAACGCGGGCTCGCCTATTCCGTTTCCGCCTCGGTCGCGGCCTTCGATCATGCCAGTTATCTCTATGGCGGCACGACGACCAAGAACGAACGCGCGCTCGAATCGCTGGAAGTGATCCACGCCGAAATCCTCGACATGGCCCGCGGCAACGTCAGCGAGGAGGAACTCGCGAAAGGCAAGAAATACCTGATCGGCTCCTATCCGCTGCGGTTCGACACCTCGGCGAAGATCGCCGGCCAGCTCGTGCACATCCAGCTCGAGGGCCACGGCGCGGAATGGCTCGTCGAGCGCAACCGGCGCATCGCCGCCGTGACGATGGCCGACGCGCACCGTACGGCCGAGCGACTGTTCGGCGACGGCGCGTTGAGCGTCGTTCTGGTCGGCCGGCCGGAGGGGACCTGAAGGTGGACGACGCTCTCCCACCCCCTCTCCCGCTGGGAGAGGGTTGGGGTGAGGGCGTCGGCCTGCGCTTCTCCCCTCCCCGTTCTTACGGGGAGGGGCCGGGGGTGGGGCTCTTGCGCGCGGTCGACGATGGTTTTGGAGGCTTGCGTAAGCTGAACGCGCCCCACCCCCTACCCCCTCCCCGTGAGGACGGGGAGGGGAAACGCTCGCGATGACCGTCCGCCGCCTCGATCCGCTGCTGGTCGATCGAATCGCTGCGGGCGAAGTGATCGAGCGGCCCGCCGCGGCGGTGAAGGAGCTGATCGAGAACGCGCTCGACGCTGGCGCCCGGCGCATCGACGTCACGATTCAGGCGGGCGGGCGCGATCTCATCCGCGTCAGCGACGACGGCGTCGGCATGAACGCGGCCGATCTCGAACTCAGCGTCGAGCGCCATGCGACCTCGAAAATTCCCGACGGCGATCTGACGCGCATCGATACGCTCGGGTTTCGCGGCGAGGCGCTGCCCTCGATCGCCTCGGTCTCCCGGCTCGAAATCCGCTCGCGCGCGCGGGGCGCGGAAGCCGCGTTCGCGCTTCGGGTGGAAGACGGCGTCAAGGGCGCGCCGACGCCCTGCGCGCATCCCGAGGGCGCGAGGATCGAAGCGCGCGATCTGTTTGCGGCGACCCCGGCGCGGCTGAAGTTCCTGAAGACCGATCGCGCGGAGGCGCAGGCGTGCGCCGAGACGGTGCGGCGGCTCGCGCTCGCCCACCCCCGCGTGCGGTTTTCGTTCGCAAGCGAAATCGGCGGCTCGTTCGATTGGCCGGCGTGCGGGACCGGCGAGGCGGGCGAACGCGAGCGGCTGCGTCAGGCGCTCGGCGCCGAGTTCGTCGACAATGCGCGGCGCGTCGACGTCGAACGGGAGCGCGTGCGCGTCGCCGGCTGGGTCGGCCTTCCCACGTACAACAAGCCGAACGCGCTGCATCAATTCGCCTATGTCGACGGCAGGGCGGTGCGCGACAAGCTGATCGCGGGAGCGCT
>DASXYQ010000166.1:0-2087 GCA_036502445.1 Roseiarcus sp.
CAGGATCGCCTGAGCGGCTGCGCTGGACGTACTGGCTGCATTATTCCGAGGGCTCGCTGATGGCGCCGCTGCTGATGCGGCTGATCTTCTCGCTGCTGTCGAACCGCTCGCCCGCCCTGATGCGCATTTTCGCGCAGGCGATCGCGGCGAGGACGCTGCGGGGCTACATCGACCCGCAACTGAAGATCCATTTCGACTTCATCGAGTCCGAACTCGGCCGCTTCCCGTGGTTCGCCGGCGCCGACTTCTCCGCCGCCGACGTGATGATGAGCTTTCCCTTGGAAGCAGGCGCCGATCGTGCGAACGCTTATCTCGGGCGACCCCGGATCAAGGCCTTCGTGGACGCGATTCACTCCCGGCCGGCGTATCGCAGGGCGCTGGAGAAGGGCGGGCCTTACAGGTATGCGAGCTAGGAGTTCGGCGCCATGAGCAAGGATCTGCGGGCCGGCGGGCTCGCGTCGCTCACGATCGAAGATATCGTCGCGCCGGGGTTCTCGACGCCCTGGGATGCGCCGACCGTACCGCCTTTTCCGTTCAGCTTCCGCGATGTCGAGGTGCTGACGCTCGTCTGGCGGACTACCGAAGCGGCGGTGGCGCGCGTGCTGCCGCCGCCATTGGCGCCGACCAGCGACGTCGTACTCGCCCACGTCTATCAGATGAACGATACGGATTGGCTCGGGCCGTACCACGAATCCAATGTCTCCGTAGGCGCCCGGCTCGCTTCGGCCGATGTCGGCGGCTCCTATTCGCCCTATCTCTTTTTGTCCTCCGACGTCGGCGTCGTTCACGGCCGCGAGGTTCACGGCCAGCCCAAAAAACTGGGCGAACCCCGGATCGACCATCGCGGCGATCTCGTCGTTGGCGTAGTCGCGAGGAACGGGATCGACATCCTCACCGGAACGATGGCGTACAAGCAGCGCCGAGACGCCCTGTCCAGTCTCGCCCGCCATTTTGATTTTACCGAGAACATCAATCTCAAGGCCATCGATCACATCGACGGCACGCCCGCGATCCGCCAGCTCACGGCGCGTCGGCTGGCCGATGTCAGCGTGCACGAGTGCTGGAGCGGGCCTTGCACCGTCGAGCTGCGGCCGAACGCCCAGGCGCCGGTCCACCGGCTCCCGGTTGTCGAAATGCTCGACGGCTTTCACTGGCGCGCCGATTTCACCCTGGTAGAGGGGCGGGTGATCCATGACTATCTGGCGAAATAACGCGAAGCACTCACGCCGAGCGGTGTCCCCTCCCCGTAAGTACGGGGAGGGGAGATCCAAGCGGCAGGCGGCTACTTCGCCGCCGCTTCGATGTTGTTCTTGTCGTAGACCGTGAATGGCCCCATCAGCACTCTGAGGCCCTTGGGGCGCGTCGGATCCTTGGTGATCGTGTATTCGCCCATCCGCCCGGCCTTGAACTTCGCGCCCTCCTTCGCCTCGAGGGCGCCGGTCGCGAGCAGGTACGAGGTGTAATAGGCGAGATAGCCGAGATCGACGAAGCTCCACAACGCGAATTGCGGCGCGCAGCCGTTCTTCGTGTAGGCGAGCATTTCGGTGGGCATCCCCAGGCCGCTGATCTTGACCTTGTCGCAGAGCTTCTCGTCCTGCAACGCCTTGGCGGCGGCGACGATGCCGACCGAGGTCGGGGCCATGATCACCTTCAGATGCGGATATTTGTCGATCAGCGCCTGCGCTTGTGTGTAGCTCTTTTCCGATTCGTCGTTGCCGTAGACGATGTCATCGAGTTTCAGCTTGGCGTATTTCGGATCCTTCAGCGCGGTCTTCATCCCCGCGATCCACGAGTTCTGGTTGGCGGCGTCAGGCGAAGCCGAGAGAATCGCGAACTCGCCGCCCTCGGGTCCGGTCAGGTTGAGCGTCATGTCGGCCATCACCTTGCCGATATCGTTGAAGTCGACCTGGGCGACAAACACATCCTCGCCTTCGGAGGAGGGGATGGGCGAGTCCCAGGTGACGACCTTGATGCCCTTGGCCTGGGCCGCCTTGGCGGCCGGGACGATCTGATCGCCGGAGTTGTTGGAGAGCATGATCGCCTTGACTCCTTGTGTCGTCGCGTTGGTGACGATCTCGATCTGCCCG
>DASXYQ010000167.1:0-8484 GCA_036502445.1 Roseiarcus sp.
TCGGACTGTTGCACCTCGAGATCATCCAGGAGCGGCTGTCGCGCGAGTTCGATCTCAATTTGATCGCGACCGCGCCGTCGGTCATCTACAAGATCGCGCTGACCGACAAGTCGGAGATCGAGCTGCACAATCCGGCCGACATGCCCGACGTGGTCAAGATCGCCGAGATCAAGGAGCCCTGGATCAAGGCGACGATCCTCACGCCGGACGAATATCTCGGCGCGATTCTGAAGCTATGCCAGGACCGGCGCGGGATCCAGGTCGACCTCAACTATGTCGGCAAACGCGCGATGGTGGTCTATGAACTGCCTCTCAACGAAGTCGTGTTCGACTTTTACGACCGGCTGAAGTCGATCTCAAAGGGCTACGCCTCGTTCGACTACGTGCTGACCGATTATCGCGCCGGCGACCTCGTCAAGATGTCGATCCTGGTCAATGCCGAGCCGGTCGACGCGCTCTCGATGCTGGTCCACCGCGATCGCGCGGAGTCGCGCGGCCGCGCGATGGTGGAGAAGCTGCGCGAGCTGATCCCGCCGCACATGTTCCAGATTCCGGTGCAGGCGGCGATCGGCGGCAAGATCATCGCGCGCGAGACGATCCGCGCGCTGCGCAAGGACGTCACCGCCAAATGCTACGGCGGCGACGCCACCCGCAAGCGCAAGCTGCTCGATAAGCAGAAGGCCGGCAAGAAGAAGATGCGCCAGTTCGGGAGGGTCGAAATACCGCAGGAGGCGTTCATCGCCGCGCTGAAGATGGAGGACTGAGGCGCGGGGGCGATTATTTTCTGCGATTCAAGGATATCAAGGAGTTGCAGGTAGGAAAATTTTCGCGTCGGTTCGCCAAGCAAGGTCTACTAGATCAAGTTGGAAGTACCATAATATATATGTATTATATGCTGCGTAGTGAGAATCCAGCGCCGTCTCTCATGCCGCCCTCTCCCGCTTCCCCGCCTTCGGCAAATCGATCGAGAGTTCGGCGTTCATCTTCGCCATCGCCTCGTCGATTATCCACATTTGCGAACTGTGACGGAGATCGAGCAGGCGACGCACTGAGTTCTCGGGCATCCCGAGCGCAGCGGCGAGCTTCAGCTTCGACCATCCCCGCGCCCGCATCGTTTCGTACACGGCCAGTTTCGCGGTGACGAGCGACGGCAGCACGACGCGATCGGCGCCGCTTTGCCCCGCCCCGGTTCTGGGCAGCGGTCTGCCGGCCTTCATGTAGCCTTCGAGCGCGGCGGTGACGCAATCGAGTGCGTTGGCGCGCGCCTCGTCTTCGCTCAAGCCTTCGGTCAACGCTTCGGGAATTCCAGGAAAGCGGACCAACGTCCAGCCGTTTTCCTGCGTCTCGAGGGTATATCGATAGCCGAACGCCATCACGGTGACTCCAAGCTGTCTTTATCCAGGCTGAGTTGCTCGAGCATCGCCTTCAGTAGACCAGGGCCGATTTCCTTCTTGCGATCTTTCAGCGTCGTGAACCGATCTCCGTAGTAGAGCCGCCCGTGGCTGCCCCTTGCCGCCGCCCGGATCAAAAGAGACTGGAACGTTTTGAAGCCGCCCCAGCCTCCTAATTTTACGCTCGAATTCGTGGCCGGTCATGCTGAGCATTCGCACATATGTGTGCGAATGGCAATGGCGGAGCGTCCTCCGAGCTACACTCCCGGCCGCTTGCGGGTAGGGGACCTCGGCGGAAAAGCGGCCAAGCGGCGCCCACCGCCAGCCAACGCGAGCGGGCCGTCAGCCCAGACAATCCTTCTCGTCCGGACGCGCGTAACCCGGTTGCGCGAGGCCGAAGAACGAGCCCCAATAGGAATTCACCAGCAGGCTCTGGCGGATGGCCAATGCGCGCGTAAAAATGATGCAGCGCAGCGCCTCGTTGGTCTTGTAGATCGCGTCGAGCCGCGCGTAGGCTGGATCGGCGAAGGCCTTTCGGGCGGCCGCATCGAGTTTCGGCGGCGCTCCCGCCTCGGGGTCGACGGTCTGGTCGATCTCGTCCTTCACCAGCCCCGCACAATGGTTGACGACCTCGAGCACCAGGCGCGCCGACGACGGATCGACGCCCGCCGGCGCGCCGAGGGCGTATGCGTTGCAGGGCAGGGGCCAGACGAGCTTCATCCGATCCTTCGCGTCGACCGCGAAAGGGGTGTCGACATAGAAGGCGACGTCGCGCGCGACGCTGGTGTAACGGACCGCCCAGTCCTTGTCGGCGGCGGCGAATTCGGTGCGCGCGTCCTTCCATTCGTCGCCGACGGCGCCGCGATCGATCGCCCGCACCATGCTGTAGGTCGCATGCCAGCGCGCGTTGATCAGATCGGATGCGCTCTGATAGGCGCCGAGCGCGTTCTGGGTGTCCTTGTCGACCTTGGCGACCTGATTCTGCCAAGCCCAGCCGCGTTGCTGGATCCAGCCGGTGACGACGGCGCCGAGCACGCCGGTGAGCAGGAAGCCGACGAAGGCGAGCATCGCCTTCTCACGCAGGGAATCGCCCGTATTGGGCGGCGGCGATGGAGGCGCGGCCACGCTAGTCCTTCTTCAGATCGATCGTATTGGACGGGCGTCCGACCTCGCGAATCGTCAGACGGACGCCCGCGGGCGTCTTGACCAAGCTCGCCGCGCCAGTCGCGAAAGTGAATTCGATCCGCGCGCCGCCGTCGTAAACCCGCGACGGCCCGGTTTCCCGGTAGTCGCCGCCCCAGAAGAAGCCGAGGATATTGTTCGACGTCACCATCACCTGAGCGGTCGCGCCGCGGGCGTCGAGGCCGCCCCATTCGCCCTCGAGCGGGCCTTCCGCCGCATGACCGAAGCCCGCCGAAACAAGGAGCGCGGCCAAAGCGGAGCGCCGGCTCCCCATCCGGGAAATTGGTTTCATGCAGTCGGCGCCTCGCCTGAAGCAGCGCTTTGCCGCCCTCGACCCCGATGCTATAGGGGCCGACGATCCACCGCGCAACGCGCTCCGCCGGGAACCCTCGAGATGCCAAAGATCAAGGTCGAGAATCCGGTCGCCGAACTCGACGGCGACGAGATGACGCGCATCATTTGGCATCTCATCCGCGACAAGCTGATCCACCCCTATCTCGACATCGATCTTCAATATTTCGACCTCAGCATCGAAAACCGCGACGCCACCAACGATCGGGTGACGATCGAGGCGGCCGAGGCGATCAAGGCCTGCGGCGTCGGCGTGAAATGCGCGACGATCACGCCCGACGAGGCGCGGGTCGTCGAATTCAAGCTGAAGGAAATGTGGAAGAGCCCGAACGGCACGATCCGCAACATCCTCGGCGGCGTCATCTTCCGCGAGCCGATCATCTGCAAGAACGTCCCCCGCCTGGTGCCCGGCTGGACGCAGCCGATCGTGGTCGGTCGCCACGCCTACGGCGATCAATATCGCGCGACCGATTTCAAGGTTCCCGGCAAAGGCCGCCTGACCCTGCGTTTCGAGGGCGCCGACGGCGCCGTGATCGAGCGCGAAGTATTCAAGTTCCCCGGCGGCGGCGTCGCCATGGCGATGTACAATCTCGACGATTCGATCCGCGATTTCGCGCGCGCCTCGCTGAACTACGGCCTCTTGCGCAAATATCCGGTCTATCTCTCCACCAAGAACACGATCCTGAAAGTCTATGATGGCCGCTTCAAGGACATTTTCCAGGAAGTCTACGAGGCCGAGTTCAAGTCGCAATATTCCGCGCTCGGGCTCACCTACGAACATCGCCTGATCGACGACATGGTGGCCTCGGCGCTCAAGTGGTCGGGCGGCTATGTCTGGGCCTGCAAGAATTACGACGGCGACGTGCAGTCGGATACGGTCGCGCAAGGGTTCGGATCGCTCGGGCTGATGACGAGCGTCCTCTTGTCTCCCGACGGCCGGACGGTGGAAGCGGAGGCCGCGCATGGCACGGTGACCCGTCACTATCGCGAGTATCAGAAGGGCCGAGAAACTTCGACCAACTCGATCGCTTCGATCTTCGCCTGGACGCGCGGCCTCTCGCATCGCGCCAAACTCGACGACAACGACGCGCTGGCGAGATTCGCCGCGACCTTGGAGAAGGTCTGCGTCGATACGGTCGAGGCGGGCTTCATGACGAAGGATCTGGCGTTGCTCGTCGGGCCGGAGCAGAAGTGGCTCTCGACATCGGGCTTCCTCGACAAGGTGGATGCGAACCTGAAGGCGGCGATGGGGGCGTAAGTTGCGAGGCTGAAGACGCCTCAATGACGCCTCAACCAGTGTCATTGCATGTTCATGAATGTTCAGTTAACGTTCAAATTTGAGAATACTTTCTGCGTTCGCGTCTAGGAGATTGTGCGCATGGGTTGCGTGAAACGCCAGCTGCGAGTTCGAGCGGCGCTCCGCGAGCCATGCGATACGATTCCGTTCGATCCGACCGACGTCCAGATCGGCAGCCGGCTTCGGCGGACCCGCATTTTCAGAGATCTCACCCAGTGTGAGCTGGCGCGGCGCATAGGGGCTACCGAGCGGGAAGTGGAGGCCTTCGAGAGTGGAGCGACGCCGATCGACGCTTGGCAAGCGCTGAAAATCAGTCGCGTTCTCGACGTGCGGCCGTCATTTTTCCTCCCGGGCTCGGCCCGCGGCGTCTCGGACGCGGAGGAGCTGATGGAGCCCTCTGCGAGAGGCGAACCGCCGGAGCCGTGCGTCGGTGGGGCGGCGGGTGAACGTGTGAGAGAGATTTACGAGAGCATCAGCAGTCCAAAGATCCGAAAGCTGCTGGTCGATTTGATGCTGGTGATCACGGCCAGCGAAGACGGCGGTCGACATCTGATGTGAGCCGGCCACCGAAAATGCTGGCCGCGGCCTGAATCCAAGGGCGCCCCTGCGGACGCCTCGGGCCCTCTCGATCCGCCCTCAGCTGAGTTCCTCCTGGACGAGGCTCACCCAATAGCCCGCGCCGAGCGTCAGGATCTCGTCGTTGAAATCATAATCCGGCGTGTGGACGTTGTGGAACGAACCGTCGGGCGCGACGCCGTTGCCGATCAGAACAAATCCGCCGGGACGCGCCTCCAGCATGAACGAAAAGTCTTCCGACGCGGTAAGTTGCGGCGCCTCGCCGTTCACTTTCCCATCGCCGACCACGGCCTTCGCGGCGGCGACGGTAATCTCGGTCTGCTCGGCGTGGGTCACGAGCGCGGGAAAGCGCCGGTCATACTCGACCACGGCCGTGCAGCCATAGGCGCCGGCGGTCGCATGCGCGAGCTCGGTCAGGCGCTTTTGCAGCAGGTCGCGAAACCCGCGCCCGGCGATTCTTCGGCCGCGTTTCGCGCGACGACGCGCCCGGCGGGGATCGACGATCAGCCCCCCGCCTTCTCCCGAATTCCCGCTTCGACCGCGGCAAGCGCGTCTTTCGCCTTTGCGCCGTCCGGGCCGCCGGCTTGCGCCATGTCGGGGCGGCCGCCCCCGCCCTTGCCCCCGAGAGCGGCCGAGCCGAGGCGGACGAGGTCGACCGCGTTGAAACGGGCGGTCAGATCTGGCGTGACGGCGACGACGAGGCTCGCCTTGCCGTCTTCGGCGGTCGCGACGATCGCGACGACGCCGGAGCCGAGGCTCGCCTTGGCTTCGTCAGCGAGCGATTTCAGGTCCTTCATTTCGACGCCCGTGACGGCGCGCGCATAAAGCTTTACGCCCGCGACCTCACGCACCGCGTCGCCGTCGGATGCGCCGCCGCCCATTGCGAGCTTGCGGCGCGCGTCGGCGAGTTCGCGCTCGAGCTTTCGCTTGTCCTCGAGCAAGCTCTCGAGCCGCTGAGCCGCCTCGCCCGCCGGCGCCCGCAGCAGCGCAGCGAGATCGGCGAACGCGCGAGAATCCTCGGTGAGCCGCTTGCGGGCCTCGTCGCGGGTGCGCGCTTCGATGCGGCGCACGCCCGAAGCGACCGCGCTCTCGCCAATGATCGAGACGAGGCCGATGTCGCCGGTGCGCCGGACGTGCGTGCCGCCGCAGAGTTCGACGGAATAGGGCCTCTGGCCGTTGTGGCCGGCCTCGATCACGCCCATCGAGACGACGCGCACCTCGTCGCCATATTTCTCGCCGAACAGCGCGCGGGCGCCCGAGTTCCGCGCCTCCTCGAGGCCCATCAGACGTGTGATCACGGGCTCGTTCTGCAATACGATGCGATTGGCGATGTCCTCGACCGCCGTGATCTCGGCCGCGGTGATCGGCTTGGGGTGCGCGATGTCGAATCGCAGGCGGTCGGGCGAAACCAGCGATCCCTTTTGCGCGACATGCTCGCCGAGCACGATGCGCAGCGCCTCGTGGAGAAGGTGCGTCGCCGAATGGTTCGCTCTGGTCGCCGTGCGTGCGTCGTGATCCACCTTCAGCTCGAGCGCCGCGCCGACTCGAAGCATTCCCTCTTCGACCTCGATCTCGTGGGCGATGAGATCGCCAAACTTCTTCTTGGCGTCGAGGACGCGCGCGCGCACGCCGGAACCGATCATGACGCCGATATCGCCGACCTGTCCGCCGGACTCGCCGTAGAACGGCGTCTGATTGAGGATGGCGACGCCCTTCTCGCCCTCGCCCAGCGATGCGACCTCGGCGCCGTTCAGGACGAGCGCCTCCACGACGCCCTCGGCGACCTCGGTCTCATAGCCCAGGAATTCCGTTGCGCCGAGGCGCTCGCGCAACGCGAACCAGACCGTCTCGGTCGCCGCCTCGCCAGAGCCCGCCCAGGCCCTGCGCGCCTCGGCGCGCTGGCGTTCCATCGCCTGGGCGAAGCCTTCGGCATCGACGCCGAGCCCTCGCACGCGGAGCGCGTCCTGCGTGAGGTCGAGCGGAAACCCGTAGGTGTCGTAGAGCCTGAAGGCGACTTCGCCCGCGAGCTTGCCGCCCTCGGGCAATTCGCGCGTCTCGTCCTCGAGGATCGCGAGGCCGCGCGCCAGCGTCGCCCGGAAGCGCGTCTCCTCGAGTTGCAGCGTTTCCGCGATCAACGCCTCGGCGCGGATCAGTTCGGGATAGGCCTGGCCCATCTCGCGCGTGAGCGCGGGCACGAGCCGCCACAGCAGGGGATCGCGGGCGCCCAGGATTTGCGCGTGGCGCATCGCGCGCCGCATGATGCGGCGCAGGACATAGCCGCGCCCCTCGTTCGAAGGCAGAACGCCGTCCGCGACGAGGAACGAAGACGCGCGCAAGTGGTCGGCGATCACGCGGTGCGAGACCTTGTGCGGTCCGTCGGGGTCGACGCCCGTCGCCTCGGCGCTCGCCCGGATCAGCGCGCGGAACAGGTCGATATCGTAGTTGTCGTGCTTGCCCTGCAGCACCGCCGCTACGCGCTCGAGACCCATGCCGGTGTCGATCGAAGGGCGTGGCAGGCTCAACCGCTCGCCGCCTGGCAGCGCCTCGAACTGCATGAAGACGAGGTTCCAGATCTCGATGAACCGATCGCCGTCGGCGTCCGCCGAGCCCGGCGGGCCGCCGGGGATCTCCTCGCCAT
Organism: Roseiarcus sp.; assembly: GCA_036502445.1. Classification (GTDB taxonomy): domain Bacteria; phylum Pseudomonadota; class Alphaproteobacteria; order Rhizobiales; family Beijerinckiaceae; genus Roseiarcus. Next base: position 7,436 of record DASXYQ010000167.1, read on the forward strand.
GATCGAAGAAGATCTCGGAACAGGGGCCGCATGGGCCGGTATCGCCCATCGCCCAGAAATTATCCGACGTCGCGATGCGCAGAATGCGCGATTCCGGAAGACCCGCGACGCGCTTCCAGAGGTCGAACGCGTCGTCGTCGTCATAGTAGACCGTCACCGTCAACCGGTCCTTGGGGAGGCCGAATTCCCGGGTGATCAGGTTCCAGGCGAGTTCGATCGCGAGCGGCTTGAAATAATCGCCGAACGAGAAATTGCCGAGCATCTCGAAGAAGGTGTGATGGCGCGCGGTGTAGCCGACATTGTCGAGGTCGTTGTGCTTGCCGCCCGCCCGCACACATTTCTGCGCGGTCGTGGCGCGGCTATAGGGACGCCGCTCGACGCCGGTGAAGACATTCTTGAATTGCACCATCCCGGCATTGGTGAACATCAAAGTCGGATCGTTGCGCGGCACGAGCGAACTCGACGGCACGATTTCGTGGCCGTTTTTCGCGAAATATTGCAGGAAGTGCGATCGTATTTCGTTTACGCCGCTCATGAACGCCAAGCCTCGAGAACAAATTTCAGGAGCGTTCTAGAGCATGGCCGGAGAAAGGCAAACCGCGCCGCAAGGCCGTTCCCGCAGCCCCGCGACGCGTCACGTCGACGAGAAGCGCGAACGCCTCGCCGTCGTCGTCAGCAAATAAATCAATCGGGAGATCGTCATTGCGAGCGACCGCGAAGCAACCCAGACTGAGCCGTGCGTGGAGAGCCCCTGGGTTGCTTCGCTTCGCTCGCAAGAAACAAACAGCTTAGCTGCTGATTATCCATGTCGTTTTCCGTCATGGGCGGGCTTGTCCCGGCCATCCACGTGGTTCGGCTCGCGCGCAGCTCAAATGCTTAGACTAGACTAGCCGATCGGGCGCCGACTATATCTGAAACAGCGGTCGGTTGGACGACGTGGATGGAGGGACAAGCCCTGGGACAAGCGCGGCCATGACGGCGGGGCGCCTTGACTTGTACGCATCGCGTTTCATCCAAGGGGACCGGCCGGAGGCCGGTGCGGACTCGCA
>DASXYQ010000168.1:0-2239 GCA_036502445.1 Roseiarcus sp.
CTTTGTTGAACATGACCGTCGCAGGCTTGGTCAAGAGGTTCGGGGTCAGCACGGCGAGCAGTGAAGTGAACCCGTCCTTGTTGTTGGTCAGGCAATGGACGAAGGCGGTTTCGGCCGAACTGCCGCGCGGTCCGATGAGCAGATCGATATGCGCGACTTCGTTGCCGTCGCCAACCAACGACTCTCCCACACATAGTTTATTGATTTTAGCCATGTCCAATCCTCCCGGATTAAGCCGAACCCGAAAGTCGCGCATTGCGGCCCTGGCGCCCGGCGTTGCGACTATCCTTGTTTGCAGCGTTCGGAAGGGGAATGCGATTCCCCCCGCGGACCGGTTGGCCGGATAGCTCTCACGGCGCAAGTCAATCATTGTTCCGTCGAGACCGCAAGACGTCTGGCGTGAAGTCGGGCAAACCGAGGTCGCGCAGTCGTCCCGCAAACAGCGTCGCGACCGTCAAGTCCGCGGTTGCCCCGGGATTGAGGCGGCGTTGCTTCAGGCTCGCATCGAACCGCAGCGCCCGTTCCCACAGTTCGGCGGGGTCGTCGGCGTTCCGCGACAGCGCGTAGAGCGGCGCCGCTTCGCGCTGCACGTCGATCGCCGCGTCGAGGCCGTACTTGCGTTGAATGTGCGTATCGGGAAACGCGGCGAGAAAGCCGAGGTAGACCGAGAGCGTCGCCGCCGCGGGATAGTCCGGCCAACGCCGCGAGGCCGCCTCCAGCCACGGCGAGCCGAGATTGAAGACGTCGGCGAAGCCCGTGGAGTATTGCCGCGCGATCCGATCGCGCGCCGCCGCTTCGTTCATCGCTTCGAGCAAGGTCACCGAGGCGCGTTGCGAAACGTCATGTCGCTCGGCGCGTCCGAGGCCAGCGGGCGCGGCGAGGGCGATCGCGCGAAAGGCGAGATCGGCGTCGCCGACGTCCAGCTCGGCCAGAACGTCGGCGACCGCGTCCCGCATCCGCGCCGCCCGCAGTTCCGCTGCCCGCGCCAGCGGCGCGCACAACAGCACGATGCCGAGGTTGGTGTTTTGACCGACCGCGGCGCGCGTCGCTTCGATCGCGCCGAGAATGCGCGCGCCGACGGACGCCTCCCGCCGCGCGATCGGCGCCGCCGCGACTTCGGCGCTGCGCCGGAAGTCCGCGACGCTCGATCCGCAGCCATCGGCGAATACGTGGACATTGCCCGGCTTCGGCGCTTCGAGTTCGTCCAGGCACGCGCCGATGAAGGCGCTCGCGATTTCGGCGTGCGACGCGCTCAAATCGCGACCTCGCGCGCCGCGCGTGCTCCGAGCGAGCCGACAAGATCGCGCGCGATCACAGCGGCGATATTCACCGACGTCACGCGTTGGAGCCCGCGCCATGCCGGCATGCTGTTGACCTCGAGGACGAACGGACGCCCGTGCGCGTCTCGCACGACATCGACGCCGGCGAGGTCGGCGCCGACCGCTTCGGCTGCCGCCAGAGCCAGCGCTTTGACCTCGCCGTCGGCCACGGCGGCCAAGGGCCGGCCGCCCTGCTTGACGTTGGTGATCCAGGAATCGGAATGGCGAACCATGGCGGCGATGACGCGGCCCTTCAGCGCGAAGAGCCGCATGTCCCGGAATCCGTCGCGCTCGACTCCCACGAAACGCTGGAGATAGTAGACGCCGGCGACCGTCTCGGGCGGCGGCAGGTCCTCGGTCTTGGCGATCAGTAGCAATCCGCGCCCCTGCGAACCGAACAAGGGCTTCAGAACCAGCGGGCCGTTCGCGAGTTCGCGCCGCGCGAGCGCGCGCGCCGCCTCCAGGGATTCGACGCACCATGTGGCGGGCGTCGGGATGCCGGCTTTCGCCAGCAGAAAACTCGTAGTCGATTTGTCGACGCAGCGCTCGATCGCCCGCGCGTCGTTCCAGACGGGAACGCCGAGTTCACGCAGCGCGTGCAGGACGCCGAGCCGCATCGTCACAGCCTGAAAGGTGCCCCCGGATATGCCGCGCACGATCACGCCGTCGGGCAGATCCGCGCCGAAACCCCGGATTCTGAGGCCGAATTTCGCGCGGGTGTCGAACAGCGCGGCCGACAGGCGGAAGGCGCCGACGCGGACCCCCAGTCCGGCCAGCGCGCGCGTCAGTTCGCGGGCGTGCCAGTCGAACCCGTCGACCGCGAGTGCGATGCGCAGTCCAGCGCGCGCCTCACCCATCGAAGGACGCATCGAGCAGGGCCGGATCGCGGCGGCCGGCGTGGAAGCTCTCGCCGGACTGCA
>DASXYQ010000169.1:0-4653 GCA_036502445.1 Roseiarcus sp.
CTTCGCTCGCCAAGGGCGCCGGCGATCCGAAGAGCGACGCCGCGCCGAAGGGCGCCATCCAGGGCCGGACGGATTTCGGAGTTCCCGGCTACGGCGGCCCGTGCCCGCCCAAGGGCGACAAGCCCCACCACTATATCTTCACGATCTATGCAGTCGACGTCGACAAGCTCGACGCCGACGCGAACACGACGGCGGCGGTGGTCGGCTTCAACTTGCATTTTCATACCCTCGACAAGGCGAGCCTCACTGCGCTCTACGGCCGCTGATCGGCGCGCCCTCCGACGCGCGGAGCTGAAACAAGCGGCGGCCGCGCGTCCCATCAGGTTGTTGGATATCGCCGTGCGCCAAGCACTGACGAAGGGTCGGGCGGCGCAATTGTCGAAGCGCGTCTGAACTGGCCGATTTGGTAGGCGCTGCAAATCGAACCTATGATATGCGCCACGCTTTCTCGAGAGTAAGAGTATTGGGGGCCGCCGATGAAACGCGCTTTCACGATCGCAGCGACGCTCGCCTTGTCGGCCGTAGCCGCCTGCGCATGGAAGCCCGACGCCGATCAGATCGCCCAATCGAGAATGATCGGACTGAGCAAGAAAGCGATTCTCGCCTGCATGGGCGAACCGGTCCGTCGCAGATCGATCGGCGCCACAGACATATGGTGGTTCGCTTCCGGCACGGTGCGGATCGAGGGCGAGGGCATCGCGACCTTCGGCTACAAGAGGCACGCACTGTGCGACGTCAAAATCGTGCTGACCAAGGGCATGGTCAGCCAGGTCCTTTACACCGGACCCGACGATGATCCGCTGGATCTCGGCGAGCGCTGCAGCTTCGACGTCGAGCGTTGCGTTTCCGCTTTGACGGTGCGGTATTAGTCTAGATAGCGAGCAGCGCGTTCCCTCAGGCGGCGTTCGCGACGGCGCGCCGAGCCGACTCGGGGATCGGCAGCGGCGCGTTCGCGCTGTCGAGAAACTCGACCGTCGTATAAGCCAGCACCGTTTCGCCGATGTTTTCGAGATCGTGAATCATCGACTCGCCCTCGGCGTAGCGCAGATGTCTGGTGTCCCCGGCGCGATACGTCGATTCGATCGTGCGGCCGTCGCCATAATGCGAGCGCGCCCGCCCGTCCGTCAGCGCGGTCCAGAAATAATCGAGGACGTGGCGATGAAAGCCGATGCGCTCGCCGGGCGCGAGGCTGAGCGACCAGACGCGCACGCGATCCGATTCCGACAACAGCACCTGCCCGACGCAACCGTTCATTCCGTTGGCCGCCCACTCCCGCCGCAATTCCGCGGGCCAGCCTTCCATCGCTTTCGACGCTTCCGCGGCCATGGCGCGACCCCTTTTTTCTGCGTTGGACGGAATCATAGGTTGGCCAGAGTGGCTGTCAAGCGCGACCGGATGAGGGTCTTCTCTGGCTGGGACCCCCGTCCTGACCCCCAACCCTCTCCCGCGAAGAGCGGGAGAGGGGGTCAAGCTCAAAACCCGGTCGCCATCCCCGCGAGCCTCCGATGCGCTGACTGCCGGGCGGCGTCGATCGGTCCCGGCGGTCCGACGGTCGGGCCGATGAGTACGAACCGCGGGTCGTGGAGCCCGATGAAGCGCAGCACGTCGCGCAGGTAGGGCGTCGCCATGTCAGTGCGGCCGCGGTTCATGCCGGTGACGAAATCGCCGCCGCTGGCGAGGATCACGAGCGTCGGCCGGGTCTTCAGCAGCGGGCTGTAGCCGCGCGAGGGATCGAAGCTGAAAGTGAGGCCGGGTTGTACGATCAGGTCGAAATATTGCTTCAGTTTGTATGGAATGCCGAAGTTCCACATCGGCGTCGAGATGAGCACGCGATCGCCGAGCGCGAACCTGATCACCATCCGCTCGATGGTCGCGAACGCGTCGCGCTGCGGGTCGTTGAACGGCCGCCCCGCGGTGCGCGCGTATTTGGCCTCGAGCGCCGCGCCGTCGAATTCGGGCAGGCTTTCGCGCCAGAGATCGAGCGTATCGAAGTCCCAACCCGCGTGCGTTTCCCGGAAGCGCGCGAGGAACGCGTCGGCGCCCGCGCTCGACGCGGAGTCGCGGCGCGGCGAAGCGCTGATGTGGAACAGCTTTGGCAACCGCCCGGGTCTCCTTGTCGCGGGGCGTCAGCCGAGCGCCGCGATGACCGCTTCAGCGTTCGTGACGACCGAAACGTTCTGCAGCGCGAAGTTGATCGAGGCGTTGTGCCAGTCGGCGTTCATCGTCGAACAGCAATCCTCCGGCACGATCATGAAATATCCCTTGTCGGCGCCGGTTCGGGCGGTGTGTTCGACCGACATGTTGGTCCAGGCGCCGGTGTTTATGATCATGTCGCGCTTGCCGCTCTTCAGCAGCGTCTCGAGCTTGGTGCCCTCCCAGGCGCTCATTCGTATCTTCTCGACGATGAGATCGCCGGCCTGAGGCTCGAGTCCCGCCACGGGCGCCGCGCCCCAGCCGCCGCGCACCATCGCCTTGTTGTCCAGGACGCCCTCGAACAGCGGCGCGTTCAGCGTCACGCCGGGAGCGCCCGGCTCGACCACGAACCAGACATGAATGATCATCACGCCGCGCGCGCGCGCCGCGTCGGCGAGGCGGCGCACGTTCTCGACGACGCGCTGCGAACGCGCGTGCGCAGGCGCGCCAGAGGCTGCGAAAGCGCCGCCGTCCATGATGACGTCGTTCTGCATGTCCTGGATGATCATGGCGCAGCGCCGGGGATCGAGTTCGAGCCCCTCCGACTGCGAAGCCGAGCGCTCCGCGCCGCCTGTGGACGAAGGCGCGCCGCGCCCGCGCGCGTTCATATAGGGCTCGTTGCGCGGGCCGACCTTGGTCGCGACGGTGTAGACAGAATGGGTCGCGGTCATGAACAGGGTGCGAAAGTCATCGCCGCCCCAGGCGAGGTTCGCGACCTTCTCGGGTACGCGCAGCTTGCCGATCAGATCGCCCGACGACGCGTAGACCCAGACGCCGCCGGGGCCCGTCACCCAGACGTCGCCGCGCGCGTCGCATTTCATGCCGTCGGGGACGCCGGGCTCCAGCGACGAGCGGATGCCGCTGGCGAAGATGCGGCCGTTGGCGAGCGAGCCTTCGGCCGCGACGTCGAAGACGCGGATCAGCGTCTGCACGGTGTCGTTGACATAGAGCCGCTTCTCGTCGGGCGAGAAGCAGAGGCCGTTGGGCTGGTCGAACAGATAGCGATCGGCTAGCAGTTGCGGCGCGCCGCCATGCGGGGCTAAGCGATAGACGCCCTGAAAGCCGAGCTGCCGAGGCCGCTCGACGCCGAACACCGGCATCCGGCCAAACCATGGATCGGAGAAATAGATCGAGCCGTCCGAGCGCACGCAGACGTCGTTGGGACTGTTGAGTTCTTGCTTGTCGAAATGCGAGGCGAGAACCTCGCGCCGCCCGTCGGGCCGCTCGCGGATCAGCGACGAGGTCGCGTGCTCGCAGACGATCAGATTGAGATCGGCGTCATAGGTCATGCCGTTGCATTTGTTGGATGGACGCCGCACTTCGGCGACGCCGCGCTTGGCGTCCCAACGCCGCCGGACATCGGCGGGCATGTCGGAGAACAGAAGGAAATGCTCGATGGGATGCCAGATCGGCCCCTCTGTGAAGGTGAAGCCCGTGCCGAGTTGGCCGACGGGCGCAAAGGGGTCGATCAGGGCCTCGAATTCAGGCTTGAGAACGGCATGGGTCATTATGAGATCCCTTTCAGTCCAACCGTTGTGCGAGCGACCGTCCCGTCCCAATTGTCATACCCGCGAAAGCGGGTATCCAGTGGGGCCACGACGAGTCGGCGCAAGCCGGAAACCCGCGTCGAAGCGCTCCCGAAACCTCAAACCCCGCTGACGTCTTGGCGTCCTGGATGCTCGCATTCGCGAGCATGACGCGGCGTGAATTACGACTTCTCATGCAGGGAACCATTGGCGGCGCGGATAGGACTGCACGATCGGACCGGGTACCTGGTCTTGCAGACGTCCGGTCACGACGCCGCCCTCGACCTTGCAGGGGCGGTCGTGCACGGGCAGCAGAAAGCGCCCGTTGGCGAGCAGCTTCTTGATCGCGCCTTTCTCGGCGCGCTTGGAGAGGCCGTGGTTGCCGGTCGTCTGCGGCTCCGCATCCTGCGTCTGGCGAAACGGCTCCACCAACTGATCGTTGATGTCGTAGAGCACGTCGCCGCAGATGGTCGCGACGCCCTCGGCGGTGTGGACGTGGATGTTCATCGAGCCCTCGGTATGCGCGCCCGCCGCTTCGCAATAGACGCCCGGCATCAATTCGATCGGGCCGGAAATTTCGAGATCGAGCAGCCGCAGCGCATGCCGCGTGTGCAGCCGGTCGATCAAATGTTTGATGTCGGGCGCGGGATATTGCGGGTGTTGGAGGCCGGAGACGGAATATTCCAGCTCCTTGCGATTGATGACGACGGTCGAGTTCATCGGGAACAGGTCGTCTTTGCCGGCATGGTCGATGTGCAGATGCGTGTGCGCGACGAAGCGGACGTCGCCCATCCGCACGCCGTGCCGGGCGAGCTGGTTCTCGATCATGTTCTCATGGAATTGCAGCCCGCGCATGCCGAGCGACTCCATGATCTGGTTGGAGCGATAGCCGGTGTCGACCAGGATCGGGTAGGGGCCGCCGAGAATCAGAAAG
>DASXYQ010000170.1:0-3108 GCA_036502445.1 Roseiarcus sp.
ATGTCGCGCCCGATTCCAGCCAAGGGCGTGATCATGAGCGGAGCGCCCGTGTCAGCCCGCCACCGGGGCGCCGCGATCGGGTACCGCTCGCCGCTGATTGGGTCGACATAGGCCGGGGGGTCAGACAGAGGGTTCTCGTCATTCGCCATGGCGCCAATCATGGCGCCTCGAAGACGCATCTCGCAAACGGATGAGGCCTAGGCGGCGCGTCCGGAACCTGCGGGTCAGTTTACGCAAGCGGCGCGGTCGGCCCGCGAAACGTGAATTTCGGCGTCCGCTTGGTCGCGAACGCCTCCTTCCCTTCCACGAAGTCGGGGCCGAAGGCCGCCGCCTCGGTCAGCGCCCGGAATCCCGGCGTCTCGTGGGTCATACCCGCGGCGATGGCGTCGATCGCGCGCTTACACGCTCTCACGGAGGCCTGGCTTAAGTCGGCCATGCCGCGGGCGTAGCCGAGCACTGTCTCCTGCAACGCCGCCTCGATCCGCCGATCAATCAGGCCGATCGCCAACGCCTCGTCGGTCTCGATCCTGCGGGCGGTAAAAAGGAGATCCTTGGCCCGAGACGGCCCGACGAGCTCGACCAGCCGGCGCGTCTCGGCGTGGCCGTAGACGAGCCCCAGTCTGGCGGGAGTGATGGCAAGGTGTGCGTCTGCGGCGCAGAACCTCAGATCGCAGGCGAGCGCCAGGCCAAGCCCGGCGCCGATCGCGACGCCGCGGATGACGGCGATGGTTGGGCGATCGAGGTCCATCAGCGCCTTGAGGCCGTTCTGCATCGCGTCGCCAAAGTCTCGCGTCGCCGCCGCGTGGGGGTAGATGTCGCCAAGTTCGGCGATGTCCGCGCCGGCGCTGAAATGGGCGCCCTCGCCCTCAACGAGCACCACCAGCAGGTCGTCGCGCGCTTCAATCGCGGTGCGGATCGCAGGCAGCGCCCGCCACATCGCGCGAGTGATCGCATTGCGCCGGTCGGGACGGTCGAGGACCACGCGGGCGAACGGCGGCTCGAACCTCAGGGATATTTCGGTCATCAGGTCCTCGGGGCGCCGCTGCGGGCGCTTATCGCCCTTCACTAGCATTTTCTCGAAACGGGGCCGACGGCTATGAGCACGGGGAATCAATTATGTCAGACCTCACGTGGCGACGCGGCGTCACGCTAAATGCCGAAATGCCTTGATAGTCGCTCTCGGAAAGGCTATTGTAGCTCGATGAAGAGAGCCAGCATTACCCAGACCAAGAACGGCCTGAGCGCCTTGATCGACGGTCTTAAGGGCGGCGAACCGGTGTTGATCGTCGATCGCGGGCGCCCGGTCGCCCGCCTCGAGCCGGTAACCGGAGGCGAGGAGGGCGGGCAAAGCGGAAGATTGTCGCGGCTTATCCGTGACGGCGTGTTGCGGCCTCGCCTGACCGTCGCGCCCGCGGCTGTTTTCAGCTCTCCGCCTCCGGCCGCCGGCGCATCCGTTGTCGCCTCGCTTATCGACGAGCGGCGCGAGGGGCGGTGAAATTCTGGGACGCTTCCGCGATTGTGCCGCTGCTGGTGGCCGAGGCCGCCACACGATCACTGCAGGCGCTGGCAAGGCGAGATTCGGACATGCTGGTCTGGTGGGGATCGCAAGTGGAGTGCGTTTCGGCTCTTGCCCGTCTCGAGCACGCCGCTTCGCTCGATGCGAAAGGCGCCGGGCTGGCCTTCGACCGGCTGAAACTGCTCGCTGATGGATGGCACGAGATTGAACCCAGCGAGATCGTCCGCGAGAACGCGGTCAGATTTCTTCGCGTTCATCCGTTGCGGGCGGCCGATGCGCTGCAGCTCGCGGCGGCTTTCCTTGCCGCCGAGCGCCGCCCCTCGACGCTCGAGATGGTCACGCTCGATGAGCGTCTCGCCGACGCGGCGCGCAAGGAAGGTTTCGAGTTGATCGACGTTGTCGCTGCCTGAACACGATCCAGTCAGCCGCAGCGCTCAAGCCCGTTGCGCACTTGAGGAGATTCGTTTCTGCGCCGCCTTCGGTCGCGCTCATGCAGGCTGGAGCAAAGGCCAGTCCTGTCGTAGCGTTGAGCCGGATCGCGGTTGGGGCCGAGATTAAGGAAAGACGGGATGACGGACGGCGGAACGTATCCGCGCGACATGATCGGCTACGGCCGCACGCCGCCGTTCGCCGACTGGCCGGAAGGCGCGCGCGTCGCGGTCCAGTTCGTCATCAACTACGAGGAGGGCGGCGAGAACAACATCCTGCACGGCGACGCCGCCTCCGAAGCGTTTTTGTCCGAGATCGTCGGGGCCGCGCCCTGGCCGGGCATGCGTCACATGAACATGGAGTCGATCTACGAATATGGCTCACGCGCCGGTTTCTGGCGTCTGCATCGTCTGTTCACCGAGCGCTCTGTTCCGGTCACGGTCTATGCTGTCGCGACGGCGATGGCGCGCAACCGCGAAGCGGTGGCGGCGATGAACGAGGCGAGCTGGGAGATCGCCACCCATGGCCTGAAGTGGATCGACTATCGCGACACGTCGCCTGACATCGAGGCGCTTCATATCGCCGAGGCGGTGCGGGTTCACACCGAGGTCGCAGGTTCCCGCCCGCTTGGTTTCTACCAGGGCCGAACGTCGGTCAACACCCTTCGGCTCGGCATGGAAGAGGGCGGATTTGTCTATTGCGCCGACACCTATGCCGACGACTTGCCGTATTGGCTCGAGGGACCGCGCGGCCCGCAACTCATGACCCCGTACACACTCGACGCCAACGACATGCGCTTCGCCACGCCGCAGGGCTTCAACACCGGCGAGCAGTTCTACACCTATCTCAAGGATTCGTTCGACGCGCTCTATGCCGAGGGCGACGTCGCGCCGAAGATGCTGAGCATCGGCCTGCACTGCCGTCTGGTCGGGCGGCCCGGCCGCGCGCTCGCGCTCATGCGATTTCTTGACTATGTCCTGAGCCATAAGCGCGTCTGGATTCCCACCCGGCTTGACATTGCCCGTCACTGGATCGCCAAGCACCCGCCGCCAGGAGGTTGGAAGCCCTCTCAGCTGGCCCGGACTCTGTTTATCGAACGCTTCGGTGGCGTTTATGAGCATTCGCCATGGATCGCGGCGGCGGCCTATGATGCTCATCTCACG
>DASXYQ010000171.1:0-6772 GCA_036502445.1 Roseiarcus sp.
GCGCGAAGGGGGGAATGGTGAGGCGCGCTATTTATGCCTAACCCGGCCGCGTGAAAAGGGGGCGGGGCGACGTCGGCTGAGCGATCAGTGTCGGCGAGATCCATTGGGCTTTTCACGTCATCGCGAGCGAAGCGAACCAATCCACGGTTCCGCTGCCGCCTCGCCGATTTTGCCACGCCTCTTCCGCTGCCGCCGCAGGTCCCTAAAACAGTTGCTACACGACTGTTCTTGGAGACCCGTCGGCGGGCCATCGCCGTGGGAGAGATGGATTGCTCGGCTACGCTCGCAACGACGGGGGAGCGCGTGGCCGCAGGGGCCGTCTAGAGCGGTCCTATGATCCGACGGTATTCGGCTTCCGGCACACCATAGCTTTCCGCCGCCGTCGCCTCCAGCTTGGCGCGATCGAGAACTTCTATCGCGCCGCGTCGCGCGGAAATAATTTCCTTGTCCTCGAGAATTTGGATCGCTTCCGTCACGCTGGCCCTGCGGACGCCGATCATGATCCCCAAGAACTCATGGGTGAGTGGCAACTCATTGCCGTCGAGACGGTCGTGGCACATGGCGAGCCACCGCGCGAGCCGCTGCTCGATCAGCAAACTGTTGTTGGAAAGAGCCGTGTGACCCATCTGAATCATCAAGATCTGAACGTATCGCAGCAGAAGCGCCCGCATCGACGCGCTTTCCGCCATGGCTTCACCGAGCTTTTCCGTCGATAGCCGATAGCCCGCGCCCGACACTTGGATGACGTGAAGATGGGGGTCGCGATCGACCCCGAGCACCGCCGCGGTGGGGCCGACGCCATCACGGCCGTAAATGCCGACTTCCAATCTTCTTTTTCCCTCGCCGCCCGCGATTTGTGACGCGAGGCCGGACTCGAGAAAATGGACGTGTTCTTGAGTCTGATTCGAATCCAGCAAAATTGTGTTGCGCGGTAAATCCCTCAATTCGAGATGTGGCTGCAAAAGCGCATAGTCGTTGCTCGACAAAAGCGCCAGAAGACGGTTGCGAATTGAGGAGTGCTCTGGAGGATTCATGGCTCTGGCCCGACGGGGCGAGAGCGCGCGGCCTCTCTCAATTACGTGCGCCTAAGAAAAACGGCCTACAAAGCGCTTGTCACACGTTCGCAATTCGATTTCAATGAATATTTTTGTATGTGAACAGAATGTACGTTAGCGGACATTTCGTAACGTAACATCGTACGGGAACGTACACTTAAACATAAGATCTAGGTGGCCCCAGCATCTCAGGTTCGTTCCATTGCATTCATATCTCAATCCATGCTATAAATCGAGCGTTGCTTTTTTGGGCGAATTCGGATTACCATGGTTCGGCGTAGATGGCGGGTCGACCCACAACGGCGATAACGTTTTGCGTACGAAAAATGAGGGGCGGTGGGGGTAGTTCTAAGGTAAACAAAACATCGGTTTCACAAGACGTCGTGACGCGTCTCGAAAGTTTCGAACGTTTGGTTCAAAATAGATTTTGAACGCAGATTTCGAGTATTTTTGTATTCCGCACCTGTTTTGTTGAGGAGCTTCATCGTGGCTAACCGAAGACCGAGAGCAGATCCCGAGAAGGACACGGAATATTTCAGCAGGGAAGACGAGCGCGAAAACCCGATAGACACGGTGGTCGGTTCCCGAATTCGGATGAGGCGGATCATGCTGGGATACAGTGCCGAACTACTCAGCGAGGCGCTCGGCATTAGTGTGAGACAACTCACGAATTGGGAGAGCGGCTCGAGCAGGGTCGGGGCGGAGCGGCTGCTGGAGATATCGGAATTTCTCCACGAGTCGCCGGCGGCGTTCTTCGAGGATTTCGAGACCGATCCAATGCATGCGACGGCGAACCGCGCCTGGACAGAATGGGAAGAGACGCCGAACGCCGCGTCGTCCGCCGAAAATCTGCAATTGTTCTGGGCTTTCTCGCGTATCGCCGACGCCGAGGCCCGCAAGAAAGTCGTTGCCTTGGCGGTTGCGCTGGCGTCAGAGCGAGAGCTTCGAAATTGATCGACTTCGGCTTCCCGGCCTGAATTCCGCGTGAACCTAGCCGCGCTCGCTGAGCGCGGCCGTCGTAGAGCGCCCGAGTATCGACCAAGGCGAACTCGCGCCGTCAGCGATGCGCCTCCGGAGGCGCCGGAAATTTGCCCTGTTTACCGGCCGTGCGCTAAGAAGGCGCGCCTTTTCTCGATCCCGAGACGGCCGGCGGGGGAAGCGTCCGTGAGAATGACGACCGAGGAAGCCTTCATCAAGGTTCTGCAGCTTCACGGAATCGAACATGCATTTGGGATAATCGGCTCGGCGATGATGCCCGTCTCGGACCTGTTTCCCCGCGCCGGCATTACATTTTGGGATTGCGCGCACGAGGCCAACGCCGGGCTGATGTGCGACGGCTACAGCCGCGTCACCGGCAGAATCGCGATGGCGATCGCGCAGAACGGGCCCGGCGTGACGGGCTTCGTCACGGCGGTCAAGACCGCCTATTGGAACCACACGCCGATGCTGCTGGTCACGCCGCAGGCCGCCAACAAGACGATGGGTCAGGGCGGCTTTCAGGAAGTGCCGCAGATGGCGCTGTTCCAGGACATGGTCTGCTGGCAGGAAGAGGTCCGCGACCCCTCGCGGATCGCCGAGGTGCTCAATCGGGTGATCGCCAAGGCCTTGCGCGGCGGCGCGCCCGCGCAGATCAACGTGCCCAGGGATTTCTGGACGCAGGTGATCGACGTCGAACTGCCTCAGGTCCTGCGGTTCGAGCGTCCCGGCGGCGGCAAAAAGGCCATCGCCGAAGCTGCGCGGATGCTCTCCGATGCGGCATTTCCGGTGATCCTGAATGGCGCCGGCGTGGTGCTCGCGGACGCAATCCCGCAGACGATCGCGCTGGCGGAGCGGCTCGATGCGCCGGTCTGCTCGGGCTATCAGCACAACGATTCGTTTCCCGGCAACCACCCGCTGGCGGCGGGGCCGCTCGGCTACAACGGTTCGAAGGCCGCGATGGAGTTGATCGCAAGGGCCGATGTCGTGCTCGCGCTCGGCACGCGTCTCAATCCGTTCTCCACCCTGCCCGGTTACGGCATCGATTATTGGCCTCGCGCTGCGAAGATCATCCAGGTCGACATGAACGCCGACCGCATCGGCCTGACCAAGAAAGTGTCGATCGGCATTTGCGGCGATGCAAAACAAGTGGCCGGGCAGATTCTCGCGCAACTCTCGCCGGCCGCGGGCGACCGGGGGCGAACGGAACGCAAGGGACTGATCCATCAGACCAAGTCCGCGTGGCTGCAGCAACTTTCCTCGATGGATCACGAAGACGACGATCCCGGGACGGCGTGGAACGCCGGCGTCCGGGAGAGGGAGCCCGATCGCATGTCGCCGCGTCAGGCCTGGCGCGCGATCCAGGCGGCGTTGCCGCGCGACGCGATCATCTCCTCGGACATCGGCAACAATTGCGCGATCGGCAACGCGTACCCCACCTTCGAGCAAGGGCGGAAATACTTGGCGCCGGGCCTGTTCGGCCCCTGTGGCTATGGCTTCCCCTCGATCGTCGGGGCGAAGATCGGCTGCCCCGACACGCCGGTCGTCGGCTTCGCCGGCGACGGCGCCTTCGGCATTTCGATGAACGAAATGACGTCGATCGGTCGCGAGGGTTGGCCGGCCATCACGATGGTCATTTTCCGCAACTACCAATGGGGCGCGGAAAAGCGTAACACGACGCTCTGGTACGCCGACAATTTCGTCGGCACCGAGCTGAACCCGAAAGTGAGTTACGCGAAAATCGCCGACGCGTGCGGATTCGAGGGCGTCACGGTGACGACGCCGGCCGAACTCTCCGCCGCGTTGCGCCGCGCCTGCGAGAAGCAGATGAAGGGCGTGACGACCTTCATCGAAGTGCGGCTCAATCAGGAACTCGGCGAGCCGTTCCGCCGCGACGCGATGAAGAAACCGGTGGTCGTCGCGGGGGTCGAGCGAGCGGACATGCAGGCGCAGCGCGCGGATTGACCGCAACGTCGCGGGGGCAGAACTCTACAGCTTTCGGGCCGTGTCACGCGGCGTTCCGCCGAACGCGGCGGGGCGTTTTTCCAGAAAGGCGCGCACGCCCTCGGCGAAGTCCGGCGATAGACCCAGTTCGCGCTGCAGGTCGCGCTCGAGATCGAGTTGCTGGTCGAGACTGTTGACGGCGGCGGTGTCGATAGCCTGTTTGATCGCCGCCAGCGCTTGTGTCGGCGCATTGCAAAGTCGGCGGCAGAGCGCGTGCGCTTCCTCCATCAGCGAGGCGTCGTCGACGGCCTTCCAGATCAGACCCCATTGCTCGGCGCGCGCGGCGTCCAGCGGTTCGGCCAGCATCGCGAGTCCGCGCGCTCGCGCCGGCCCGATCAGGCGCGTGAGAAAATAAGTCCCGCCGATGTCGGGCATCAGCCCGATCCGGGCGAAAGCCTGCAAGAAGCTCGCAGAGCGCGCGGCGAGCACGATGTCGCAGGCGAAGGCGAGATTGGCGCCCGCGCCGGCCGCGACGCCGTTGACCGCGCATACGATCGGAATTGGCAAGGACCGTATCAGGCGCACGATCGGATTGGCCAGCTCGCCGAGCGTGTCGCCGAGATCGCGCGGCGCAGCTCCCGCCGGCACGAGCCGTTCGCTGAGGTCCTGCCCGGCGCAGAATCCGCGCCCCGTCCCGGTCAGCAGCACCGCACGGCAGTCGGCGTCGCCGCCCGCCTCCTCGAGCGCGGCCCGGAGCTGAAGCAGCAGCGGCTTCACGAACGCATTGAGCCGCTCGGGCCGGTTCAGACGAAGGACGCGATAGCGCGCGTGCGGCGCGACCTCCTGGATTTCGACGACGATCGGCTGTTCTTCCATGGCGCTCACCTCCTGACGAAGCCTACCTAATCCGCCTGCCCGAACAAGTCGCGCAATTCGCGCTTCAAAACCTTGCCGATCGCGCTGCGCGGCAGTCGATCGACGAGCCGCACAGCGGCCAGCCGCTGCGTCTTGCCGAGCCGCGCGTTCACCCAGCCGCGCAGTTCCTCGGCGTCGAGGCTCGCGCCCGGCGCCGGAACGACGAAGGCCACGGGCGTCTCGCCCCAGGCTTTGGAGGGCACGCCGACCACGCTCGCCTCGGCGACATCGGCGCGCGCGCTCAATGTGGCCTCGAGATCGCTGGGATAGATGTTGAAGCCGCCCGATATGATCATGTCCTTGCGTCGGTCCAGCAGGGTCAGGAATCCCTCGGCGTCGAAACGTCCGACGTCGCCGGTGCGGATGAAGCGCTTGCCGGCGGCGTCGCGCCATTCGGCCTCGCGCGTCTTGTCGGGCAGATTGTGATAGCCTGACATCATCGCGCCGGAATGGCCGACCACCTCGCCGATTTCGCCCACGGGTGCTTCGCGCCCTTCTTCGTCGATGAGACGGATATCGTGGCCCTCGACGGGGACGCCGACCGTATGCAATTTGTCGGGATGTTCGTGCGCGACCAGGATGCACGTGCCGCCGCCTTCGGTCATCCCATAATATTCGACCAGTCCGCCCGGCCATCGCCGCAGGATTTCCCGCTTCAACGCGGCGCCGAACGGCGCGCTGGTGGAGAATTTCATGCGAAAACTCGACAGGTCGAATTCGTCGAAGTCGCTGAGCGCCATGATGCGGGAATATTGCACCGGCACCAGCATGGCGTGGCTGGCGCGGTGGAATTGGGCGAGCCGGAGAAACTCGCGCGCCTCGAACTTCTTCATCAGCACGACGGCGCCGCCGCCCGCGAGCGCGGGAAACACGCTGACCAGGGTCGTGTTCGAATAGAGCGGCGTAGAGACCAGGGTGACCGCGTCCGGGCCATAACCGAACTGAGCGGAGCGCCTGACGTGTAGCCAGCGCATGCCGTGCGGCTGATCGATGCCCTTGGGCGCGCCCGTCGTGCCGGAGGAATAGATGATGTTGAAGGTCCAGTCGGGCGCGACCTCGACCGGCCTCGGCTTCGCGCTGTCGGGCGGGAGCCATCGCGTGAAGGCTTCGCCAGCGCTGCTGTCGTCGAGCGCGATCCGCGGGCGATCGAGCGCGATCGTCTCGAATGTCTCGCGGGTCGAGGCGTCCACGAACACGAGCGCGGCGTCGCAATCGGCGATCATCACCGCGAGACTGGCTGAGGTCGAGGACGGCGCCAGCGGGGCCACGGCGATCCCCGCGCGCAACGCGCCGAGGAAGACCGCGAGGTACTCGACCGACGTCGAAGCGCAGATCGCGATCGCGCTGCGCGGCGGCGCGCCGTCGCGCTGCAGGCCGGCCGCGATGCGATCGACGAGGGCGTCCAGCTCGGCCCAGGTCAGGCTCTTCCGTTCGTCGGCTACGGCGCGCCGCGTCGGCGCTTCGCGAGCCGTCGCGGCGATGGATTGTGAGAGCGGCGTGAATTCCTGCCATGGCGCTGGGTCGGCTTCCAACTCGGCCTCCTCCTCTCGTTTCGGCGGCGATCGCCGAAGCGCTCGCGTCCCGACAGCCGCCGTGTCAACCCGCTAGGGATCATGATCGCCGAGGCCCCCCTTTGTCCATCCGCTCGGCTATCCCTATCCGTGTTTCGGCGCTCGCAGCGATTGTGACCTGCGCCTTGCTCGGCGTGAACGGGTGGGCGCAAATGGCAAAGCCGACCCCGGATCCAACATGGGCTGAGGAACTTGCCGGGCGCTGGCGTGGCTGACGTCGTCACGTCGTCATCCGAGGAGCGGAGCGACGAAGCAACCCAGGTGCCGCGTGATGCGGCCCTGGGTTGCTTCGCGCGCGCGCAATGACGGAAA
>DASXYQ010000172.1:0-3321 GCA_036502445.1 Roseiarcus sp.
CAGATCGACTTTCACGCCGTCCGAGGCCGTCAGCGTCTCCTCTCGGAGCGCCAGCGAGTCGGGTGCGCGACCGGCGAGCGGCCCATCGCCGGTGTTCGCAGCGATGATCCGCGCGCGAATGTTCTGACACGCCTTGGCGACCACGTTGCCTATGCTGGCGGTCGAGTTGGAACCGCCCGCCACCGGCGCGGGCGGCAATTCGGTGTCGCCCAACTCGACGCTGACCTTTTGGATCGGAACGCCGAGCTGATCGGCGGCGATCATCGCGGCTACGGTATAGGCGCCGTTGCCGATCTCGTGACCCGCCGTCTGCACGCGGACATGGCCATCGGCGTTCAGGGAGACCCGCGCCGTGGCGGGCGCTATTTGCGTCGGATACATGGTCGCGGCGCAGCCCCAGCCGATGAGCCAGTCGCCCTCGCTCATCGAACCCGGCTCCGACATCCGGCGCGACCAGCCGAAGCGACTTGCTGCGGCGTCGAAGCACGGCATGAGAGCGCGGCTGGTATAGGGCAAGCCCTTGATCGGCTCCTTCTGGGTGTCGTTGATCCGACGCAGCTCGATCGGGTCCATTTTCAACGCCGCGGCCAACTCGTCCATCGCGCTTTCGAGTCCGAAGAGATAGGGCAGTTCAGGCGGCGAGCGCATAAAGCCAGGCGTTGCGCGATCCGCGTGGACGATCCAGACTTTCGAACTGACGTTGGGGCTGGCGTAGAGACGCGTCGAGGCGTCCGTGCCCGCAACCATATAATTGTCCGGGCGGCTGGTGATCTCCCATCCCTCATGCGTGAGCGACTGCAATTTTCCGTCGCGGTTGGCGCCCAGCCGCACGCGTTGTCGCGTCTCCGCGCGATAGGTCGCGATGGTGAAGCCCTGACTTCGGGTCGCCTCGAGCTTGACCGGTCGCCCGAGACGTTTGGCGGCGAAGGCGATCAGCGCGGTGCGGGGCGTCAGCGACCCGCGCGATCCGAATGCGCCGCCGATGAAGGGCGAGATGACGCGGATGCGGTCGGCCGGTATGCTCAATTGCTGCGCCAGGCCGAATTTCAAACCTGTGACGTTCTGAGAGGATTCCCAGACCGTCAGATCCTCGCCGCGCCACGCGCACAGCGTGGTGAAGAGCTCGATCGGATTGTGATGTTGCGTGGGCGTGCCATAGCGCGCGTCGAACTTGACTTCGGCGGACTCGAACGCGGCGCCGGCGTCGCCGACCTCGGGGTCCTCGTGCTGGGACGAAGTATCCTTGGCGGCGACGGTCTCGGCGCCGGGACTGTCGAAGCCGGCGGTCGGTTTTTCCTCTTCATAGACAACCTCGAGGTTCCGAGCGCCTTCCTGCGCGGCTTCGAACGTCTCCGCAAGCACGATAGCGATGATCTCCCCGCTGTACATCACGCGATCCGAACCCAGCGGCTGAATGGTCGTCGAGGCATAGCCTCCCTTTGAGAAGAATTCGCCCGGTTTCACCGCTCCCTTCACTTCGCGGTACGTGATGAGGTCGAGCACGCCCGACGTCGCGCGTGCTTTTTGATCCGTGAACGAAACAATGCGTCCCCGCGCAATCCGACTTGTGACGAGATAAGCATAAGCGGCGTTCGCTGCGGACATGTCCGCGCCATAGCGGACTTCGCCCATCACTTTGCGGCGCGCGTCGTAGCGCTCGAGCGGCGCGCCGAGTTCCACGATGGTTGCGGCAGCCATTTTCAGATCCTCATCTCGGCGGTCTGCGCGAGGGCTCGCGCCAGCGTACGCTTGCCCAGTTCGACCTTGTAACGATTGCCTTCACGGGTCCGCGCCCCGGCGAACGCCGCATCGGCGGCGGCACGGAAGTTTTCGTCCGACGCAGGTTTACCGGCCAGTTGAGCCTCGGCGTCCCGGGCGCGCCACGGCTTGGTGGCGACGCCGCCGAGCGCGATTCTCGCTTCCCTGATGACGTCGCCTTGCAGGTCCAATGCGACCGCCGCCGAGGTGAGCGCGAATTCGTAAGACTGCCGGTCTCTGATCTTCAGATAAAGTGAGCGTTTGGACCATGGTGCAATCGGAACGACGAAGCCCTCGATCAATTCACCCGGCGTCAGGTTGGTCTCCCAGTCCGGGCGATCCCCCGGCTCACGATGCAGAGTCTCGAAAGGGATCGCTCTCCTCCCTCCGGCGCCGGCGACCTCGACTGACGCGTCCATCGCAATCAGCGCCTGTGCGAAGTCGCCGGGATAGGCAGCGATGCACGCGTCGCTTACGCCGAGCACCGCGTGTTTGCGGTTGACGCCCTCGAGCGCCGCGCAGCCGCTGCCGGGATTTCGCTTGTTGCAGTTCGCCCATGACGGGTCGCGGAAATACGAGCAGCGCGTCCGCTGCAGCACATTGCCGCCCAGCGTCGCCATGTTTCGCAGCTGCGGGCTCGCCGCGAGCTGCAGCGTCTGCGCGAGCATCGGCAGATGTTCGAGCACGAGCGGATTTGCCGCTGCGTCGGCCATCCGCGCGAATGCCCCCAGGTGCAAAGCGCCCTCGCGCATTGAAATGTCGGCGTGCGTCTTCCGCAGCGCGTTGACGTCGATGAGGACCTCAGGCCGCATCACCTCTAGCTTCATCAGATCCAGCAGGGTCGTGCCGCCGGCGAGGTAGGAAGCGTCTGGCCCGAAGGCTCGTAGCGCGGACCCAGGATCGCCCGCTCTCTCGAACGTGAAAGAATACATCAGCCGGCCCCCTTGATTGGCGCTGCGATCGAAGCCGTCTTCGCTTCGCGTATCGCGGCGACGATGTTCGGGTAAGTGGCGCAGCGACACAAATTGCCGCTCATGTACTCGCGGATTTCCGCGTCGCTGCCGGCGTGGCCCTCGTGAATGCAGGCGATCGCGGACATGATCTGTCCGGGCGTACAGTATCCGCACTGCAGCGCATCCTGATCGACGAAGGCCTGCTGCATCGGATGCAAAGCCCCGCTGGGGCTCGCGAGCCCCTCGATCGTCGTCACCGGCTCGGTGACGGACGCCGCGAGGGTCAGGCAGGACAACACACGCCGTCCGCCCACATGTACGGTGCACGCGCCGCATTGGCCGTGATCGCAGCCTTTCTTTGTGCCGGTGAGATTGAGCGTCTCGCGCAAGGCATCGAGAAGCGTGGTTCGAGCATCGAGAGTCATGGGACGCGGCGCGCCGTTCACGTCGAGCGTGACAGGGAGGAAATCCCCCGCCGATCGTTCCGCTGCTACCGATTCCGCCCGAGCCCCGCCTTGCTTCAAGGCAGGAACCGCGACCGCCACCGCAGAGGCCCCCAAAAACGCTCGTCGGTTAAAATGTCCTGGCGTCTTGTTCGCCATGAGGGATC
>DASXYQ010000173.1:0-5460 GCA_036502445.1 Roseiarcus sp.
TTCGGCGAGATCTTCGCCATCGCCTGATCCGCGCAGAGCAGAACATTCTCGCTTCCGCAATGGAGCATGACCTGCTCGGCCGAATGGCCGCCGCCGGTGATCACATCGAACCCTCGACCGCCGATCACGAGCGTTTCGCCCCCGATCACGCGCCGAAACGTGCGCGGCAAAGGCGAAACCATCCGGAGATAGTGCAACCCTCGGCTCAGCAACAGCTCCGTATTGGATTCGCTCAGGCCGTGCGAATGGTAGAAGCTGCGATACGGCTCCGACTTCAAAGCCCCCGGATCGAGCAGGATGCGGAGCGCGTCCAGGTATTCGGTCTGGCTGGCGAGAAGCGGCAGACCGAAGCGCTCGCAAAGCCATCCCGCGAGGCCAATGTGATCGGGATGACAATGCGTCGCCAGGATCCGCGTCAACGGTCGGTCGCGCAGCGGCCCTTCGAAGAGCGCCTGCCAGATTTCGCGAGAGACCGCATCGTCGATCCCCGTGTCGATCAGCGCGAAGCCGTCGCCATCCTCGATGAGATAGATGTTGACGTGGTCGAGGCGAAACGGAAGCGGCAGTCGAAGCCACAATATTCCCGGGGCCGCCTCGATCCACTCGAGGGGCTTCGGAGCGAGGGCAAAGGGGAATTCGATCGCCGCGCGTTTCACTTGAGTTTCCGTGTTGTGCGGACCCGCCGACAGGCGCGACAGGCGCCACGGCCGCTCCCTCGACGTAAATGCGAACGCCCCGGCGTGCAAGGCGCTTCGCCGACAGCCGGCCAAGCCGCGTCGGCGAGACGCCGATCGAACATTTCTGTCGAGCGGCGAGGCTTCAAGACGATCTCAATTTTTCGTGACGCCGGAACGTGCCCCGACGGGCCTGCGGCGTGGCGAAATCGCCTGCTCTCGTATAGGAGGGACCGCCCTCGTTCGCCCGTCCGCGCGGGCATCGAACGCAACGAGGCAGGAGATCGAACATGCTGAAATTCTATTTCAACGGCTCGCCGAACCCGACCAAGGTAGCCCTGTTACTCGAGGAGGCGGGCATCCCGTACGAACCCATCCCCATCGACACGCGCACGGGCGATCAGTTCCAGGCGGAATTTCTGAGCGTCAATCCCAATGGCAAGGTGCCGGCGATCGTCGACGGCGAAGTCGTCGTCTTCGACAGCAACGCCATCCTGCTCTACCTCGCGGAGAAGACGGGCCGGTTCCTTCCACCTAACAATCCGGCTAATCGCGGGCGGCTGCTGTCCTGGCTCATGCTCGCCGCGACCGGCATGGGCCCGTTCTGCGGCCAGGCGGTTCATTTCAAGCACTTCGCGCCCGAGAAAATCCCGTACGCCAACAATCGCTACCAATTCGAGGCCGGGCGGCATTTTTCCATTCTCGACGGCCAACTCGCCAAATCCCGCTACATTCTGGGCGATGTCTACACGATCGTGGACATGGACGTCTGGGGCTGGGCGCGCATGGTCCCCTTCATCCTCGGCGACGATGCCTGGGCGAGATTCCCGAACCTGAAGCGGCTTCACGACGAGATCGCCGCCCGACCGGCCGCCGCGCGGGCCATCGCGCTGAAAGACAAGTTCACCTTCAAGACGACTATGGACGACGAAGCGCGCGGGTTCATGTTCAAGCACCTCGCCCGCTCCGCGGCTTAAAACGGGTCGAAAGCGAGCGGAAGCGCCAACGGCGCTTGGACAAAAACACGCTGAATTTGGAAAAGCTTGCAAGAAAGCTTGGGGGTCGCCTTTATTCCGCCACTCCCTGTCTCCCGCGACGCCGTCGCGCCGAGCTTGGCCGGAGGGGCAGCCGGTGGTCCGACTGAGGCAGCGCTACAGCGTCGCGACCGTCTTCAGCACTCCGTCGAGCGCCGTTCCCGCTTCATCGGCGAGCGCGGCGCGTTTGAGGCGGTCGAGCCAGACGGCGCCGTCCTCGCGCCCGGAAAGGGCGGGGACGGCGGACATCACGCGGTCGAATTTCGACAAGCCGCGCGCGTGAGTGTCGGAATAGCCCTTGACCAATCGGCGGCACGCCAGCACCTCCACGCCGAGGTCATAGCGGCGCTCCAGCGCCGCGAGCGCGCCGGCGAGCCAAGCTTCGCGATGCGCGGCCTCGCGGGCATGGCGCAGCGAATTTCTGCGACGGCGGCCGAGGCTAGCGACGAACGCGAGCGTCAGATAGCCCGTCACGGTATCGGTGCGAATTCGGCGGCCGCGGTTCACCAGCCAGTCGAGCCGCTTGAAAACGTCC
Source organism: Roseiarcus sp. (assembly GCA_036502445.1). Lineage (GTDB taxonomy): Bacteria > Pseudomonadota > Alphaproteobacteria > Rhizobiales > Beijerinckiaceae > Roseiarcus. Next base: position 2,244 of record DASXYQ010000173.1, read on the forward strand.
GGGCGATTTTCGATCCACTCGCCCCACGCTTTGGGCAGAGAACCGCAAAGCTCCTCCGCGCGCGGGTGAAAATACTCCGTGGTCGCGACGATCGTTTCGGCGCCCGCATCGACCTCGCGCCGCACGCGCGCCCGGCGGGATTCGCGAATCTTGAGATCGGCGACGCGCGCCACATCGTCGTACGCCATCGCAACCGCCAGATATTTCGCCGCGGCGCAGGTGAAGGCGAAACCTTTCGCCTCGCCGCCATTTCGGCGGTCGGCGTCCGACAGCATCCCGACGCGATCGAGATATTCGAGCGCATAGGCCGGATCGAGATAATCGACCAGCCGCCGAACGCCCGCGAACAACCATGGCTGCGCCTCAGCGGGAAAGCTTCGGATGCGTGCGACCAAACCATCCAGTTCGGGATGGCCGGTCGAGTCGGGCGGCGAGACGAAGCGCTTCTCGGGGAAACGCCTGATCGGCTCGATCGGCCTTTGCTGGACTTGGTCGAAAGCGGCGGCGAAGGCGCGGAGACTAGATTCCACGCCCGTGCCGCCCGCGCGGACCGCACTCTCGAACGCCGCGCGATCGAACGGCAGGACCGCCGCACCCGCAAGCGCGCCGAACATCGCCGCGGAAATCACGCTGCCGTTGGACTTCGCCAGCGCCTCCAAGTCGAACGCTATCACCCGCTTCGCCGCGAAATCCGCCGCGATCGAAACCGCCCCGGGGTCGGCGACGCCGTCGCCCGGCGTCTGCTTCTCCACCACCGCGAAGGCCCGATGGGTCGAGGCGATCAGCGTCGTTCGCTCGGGGGTGACCAGCCCACGCATCATCGAGCGGCCCGCCTCCATCAACTCGGCCGCGAGCACGACGTCGACGTCGCCGGGCGCCGGCATCAACGCGAACACCGGCTGCGCGTCCTTCTTCGCCGGCGCCATCTCAATGTAATAGATCGTCGCGCCGGTGCGTTGCGCTACGCCCGGCACCGAAGTGGATTGCGCGGCCCAGCCCTCCCGTTCCGCGAGCGCCACGACCCAGTCGGCGAGCACGCCGCCGCCCTGTCCACCCATGGCGACGATCGCAACGGAGATGCGCGGGCTCCCCAGGATCCCCGTGCGGCCAAAATCGCCGTCGCTCATGCGGGATCGCTAGCGAATGCGACGCGGCCGGCGTTTCGCCGCTTCTCGAACCAACCGATCACCGCGAGGCGCGCTGTTTCGATCCAGCGATCCCAGATGCTGGGATTATGGATGATCGTGGCGCGATAGAACGAGGGGCAGAGCGCCGCCGCTTCCGCGACTTCGCCGCAATTGCCGCAGCCGACGCAGTTCTCGTCGATCGCGGCGATCGGGTCGTCCTTCAGCGGATCGTCGGTATGTTTGACCGAAAGCGACGGGCAGCCCGACAGGCGGATGCAGGCGTGATCGCCGGTGCAGATATCCGAGTCGACGCCGAATTTTTCGCGCACTGCGCGTTCTCCGGCGCGCACCGATTTGGCGAACAGCGGACGGGTGCGGCGCTGCTTGTTGAGCATGCACTCCGACGAGGCGACAATGATCTTCGGGCCGCTCTCCTTAGCTGTCAGCGCCGCGCGCAGCGTATCGCGCATCTTTGTGACGTCGTAGGTGCGGTCGATCTGCCGGACCCAAGTGGCGCCGATTCCGCGCACGGCGTCGACGATGCTGTTGTTGGTCTTGCGACGCCGATTGAGCGCGCGCGAGGAGGGAATGTCCTGGCCGCCCGTCGCCGCGGAATAGAAGTTGTCGACGATCAGCGTCACGCCGTCGTGCTTGTTGAACACGGCGTTGCCGATCGAGGAAGCCAAGCCATTGTGCCAGAAACCGCCGTCTCCCATCACGGAAATCGAGCGCTTCCCCGAAGGCACGTTGAAAGCGGAGGCCGAGGCGGGGCCGAGGCCGTATCCCATCGTCGTCGACCCGATGTTGAAGGGCGGCAGAATCGAAAAGAGGTGGCAGCCGATGTCTGCGGAGACGTGATGCGGACCGAGTTCCTGCTCCACCAGTTTCATCGCCGCGAAGATCGGGCGTTCCGGACAGCCGATGCAGAATCCCGGAGGACGTGGCGGCACGACGGTCGACAGCGCCTTGACGCGCGGGTCCGCGAGCACCGCGGCGGCGTCGGGGCGCGGCGGCTCGTTGCCGAGGAGCTCGCGGGCGTGGGTGGCGAAGAATTCGCGCAGCCCCTTCATCAGCACCGGCGCGGTATATTCGCCGCCCATCGGCAGCACGTCCTTGCCGGATACTTTCGTCTGCAGGTCACGGCGGCGCAGGATCGTGTTGAGGTCGCGCTCGATAAAGTCGGGCGCCCCCTCCTCGACCATCAGGACCGCGCGCTTGCCCAAGCAGAACGCTGCGATTTCGTCCTCGACGAGGGGGTACGCGACGTTGAGCACATAGAGCGGAACCGCCGACTCGCCATAGGCGTCGGCGAGGCCGAGATATTGCAGCGCGCGCATGGTCGAGTTGTACATGCCCCCCAACATCACGACGCCGACGTCGCCGTGCTCGGGTCCGAAGGTCTCGTTCAGCCTGTGCGCCTTGATGAACTCGATCGCTGCCGGCCAGCGCCGCTCGTGCTTGTCCTTCTCCTGCATATACGAGGCGGGCGGCAGCACGATGCGATTGACGTCGCGCACGGGCTTTTCCAGCGCCTCGCGCAGCGTGAAACTCGGCTTCTTGTTGTTCTTGGCGACGAAAGAGCCGTGGACATGGCACGTGCGAATGCGAACCTCGAGCATCACCGGCGTGCTGGTCGCCTCGGACAGCTCGAAGCCTTCCTCGACCATGCGGACGAGGGTCGGCAGGTTCGGACGCGGGTCCATCAACCAGATCTGCGACTTCATGGCGAAGGCGTGAGTGCGCTCCTGCATGATCGAGGAGCCCTCGCCGTAGTCCTCGCCGATGACGATGAGCGCGCCGCCGGTCACGCCGCCGGAAGACAGATTTGACAGGGCGTCGGCCGCGACATTGGTTCCGGCGGTGGATTTCCAGGTGACTGCGCCGCGGATCGGATACATCACGGAGGCCGAGAGTGTCGCCGCCGCGGTCGCCTCGGATGCCGAGCTCTCAAAGTGGACGCCGAGATCCTGCAGGACGTCCTTGGCGTCGGCAAGGACGTCCATCAGATGCGAAATCGGCGCGCCCTGATAGCCTCCGACATAGGCGACGCCGGATTGCAGCAGCGCCTTTGTGATCGCGAGAATCCCCTC
>DASXYQ010000174.1:0-11229 GCA_036502445.1 Roseiarcus sp.
GGTCGCCGCAGTCCTCGGGTGATGGCCGCGATTCTCCGTGGCAGGAAGTGATTCACAAATTTCGAACCACGCCAGGGGAACGTCCCCAGCCGCGGGGCTTTCATCCATATCGGGAGGCGCCCGCTAGTTGCGGGTTGCGAACCACGTGGATGGCCGGGACAAGGCCCGGCCATGACGGAAAACGCGGTTCGTGGAAAGTCCCCCCGGCTTATCTCAGCGCCCATGCCGCCTTCACCCCCGCCCGACGAACGGCATCTTGGTCGCCATGATCGTCATCGTGAGGATGTTGGTCGAGAGCGGCAGGCTCGCCATGTGCAGGATCGCTTCGCCGACCTCGCGAGGATCGATGGTTGGTTCTATCGCGATTCGGCCGTCGGCCTGCGGCACGCCGGTCGTCATCCGGAACGCCATTTCGGTCAGCGCGTTGCCGATGTCGATTTGACCGCAGGCGATGTCGAACTGGCGACAGTCCAGCGCGATCGATTTTGTCAGGCCTGTTATCGCGTGTTTGGTCGCAGTGTAGGGAGCGCTGTTGGGGCGCGGCGCATGCGCGGAGATCGAGCCGTTGTTGATGATGCGCCCACCTCGCGGCGTCTGGCGCTTCATCAGGCGAATTGCGCCCTGCGCGCAGAGAAAGGCCCCGGTCAGATTGGCGTCAACGACCATCTTCCATTGCGCGTAGGTCAAATCCTCCATGGGAACGCCGGGAGCGTTCACGCCGGCGTTGTTGAACAAGAGATCGAGCCGGCCGAACTCCCTGTCGACGGCGGCGAACAACGCGGCGACCGCATCGGGATCGCCGACGTCGCAGCTATGGGCGAAGCTCCGGCGGCCCATCGCCTCGATCTCGCGCGCCGCGGCGGCGAGCGGGTCGAGGCGTCGGCCCGCGAGCGCCACGTTCCAGCCCGCGCGCGCGAGCGCCAATGCGGACGCTTTACCGACTCCGAGACCGCCGCCGGTAATCAGCGCGAATTTGTCCGTGCTCATGTTTCCTCCCTTGCTCACTGGAATTCCGCTTATAGCGGCGCGACGGCGGGCGCGACAGTCCGGGAAGGTCGCCGCAACTCCGGCGCCAGCCGCCAGACCGCCGCCGCGATGACGAAGCCGCCGCCGATCAGCGTCGTGAAGTCGGGCGTCTCGCCGAATGCGAGCAGCACCCAGAGCGGTCCCATCACGATGTCGAGCATCGAGACCAGCGCTGCTTCGGCCGACGGCACGTCTTTCGCGCCTTCCATGAACAAGGCGAAAGCCAACGCGATCGTGGTGGCGCCGAAGACGAACAGCACCCCGAGGTCGAAGGCGCCCACGGGCGCGTGGGTCGAGACCGAATAGCCGAAACCCGCTGCGACGAGCGCCGCCAGCGAATTGATCGGGGCGACCGGCAGCGTGGGATCGCGCCGTTGCAGGACGACCAGCAATGCGAACGTCACGGTCATCGCGAGGGCGAGCGACTGGCCGAGCAGGCGCCCGTGTCCCAGCCCGCCTGCGGCCATGACGACGATCCCGACCATGGCGAGGCTCGCCGCGATCAGCGTTCGCCGCGAGGCGCGCTCCCCCGTGAGCGCAAACGCCATGCCCGCCGCGAAGAACGGCAGCGTCGCATAGATCACGAGCACGTCGGCGACGGTCGTCGCCATCAAAGCCCCGACATAGGCCGAGATCGCGAAGGCCGCGAGAACGACCACGAGCGGCGCCAGCGGGCTCAGCAGCCGCCGCGCGTCCAGGCGCCCGAGCCGCCATTCGAGATACGCGAGGGCGAGCCCGCAAGCGCCGCCGAACAAACCGCGGAAGAACAGCACCGTGCCGAAATCGAGGTGCGGGATGAGCCGCGCGAACAGGCCCGCGAGACTCCATAGAAACGTGGCGGCGAGCACGAGGAACAGCCCGCGCCGCCGCGTGGCGGCCTGACTGGACAATGCCCGCTCCCGTGTCCCCTCGCGGCGACCCTTCTAGCGGGGAACGCCGCACGATGCTTCATCAAAATTCGGTTATGGCCGAGGTAATTGTAGGCGCGGTCGGCGACCGTCGCTGACCGCTGGGTTCCGCTTGGTCGAAACTCGGAAAATGCGGCGCTTACGACAGCCGCGCTCGGCGAGCGCCGCTACATTCCCCTCACCGCGGCGCATCCCCTCGCCGATATTCCGCCGTCAGCTCGTCGAGCCGCTGCTTCAGCGCGGGATCGAGCCGATAGGTCGCGGCCGCGAGCGGGTCGTCGAGCTGATCGGGGCGGCTCGCCCCCAAAAGCGGGGCGGTGATCGCAGGATTGGCGAGGGTCCAGGCTACCGCGAGCGTCGTCAGCGGCGTTCCCGCCTCGCGCGCGAGGGCCTGCAACTTCTGGACGGTGGAGAAGTCGCGCTCGTTCCAGTAGCGATCCTGATAGATCGAGCCGGCCGTGCCCAACGTGAACCGCGTGCCCGCCTCCGGCGCCGAGCCGGGCTTGTATTTACCGGTCAAGAGGCCGCCCGCCAGCGGGTTGTAGGGGATCACCCCCAGCCCTTCCTCCAGCGCGAGCGGCAGCAATTCGCGTTCGATCTGCCTGAAGATGAGATTGTAGCGCGGTTGCAGCGAAACGACGCGGGCCCAACCTTTCAAGTCGGAGCGGCCGAGCGCCTTGGCCAGGCGATAGCTGAGGAAGTTGGAAACCCCGACATAACGCGCCCTGCCGGATTTCACGATCGCGTCCAGCGCCTCGAGCGCCTCGTCGAGCGGCGTCGAAGCATCGTCGGAATGCAGTTGGTAGAGATCGACATAGTCGGTCTGCAAACGCCGGAGCGAGGCGTCGATCGCCTCGAGCAGATGTTTCCGCGAGGCGCCCTGGTTCCACGCATTCGGCCCCATCTTGCCGACCGCTTTGGTCGCCAGGATGAAGGACTCGCGCTGCCCCTTCAGCCAGCGGCCGACGATTTCCTCGGTCCGGCCGGCCGTGGCCAATCCGCCGCCCAGCGGATAGACGTCGGCGACATCGATGAAATTGACGCCCGCTCGAGCCGCCTTGCTCATGATTTCGCGCGCGACGGGCTCCTCGGTCTGCAAGCCGAACGTCATGGTCCCGAGCGCGAGCCGGGACACCTCGAGGCCGGTGCGGCCGAGGCGAGTGGTGGGAATGCTCATCGGAACGATCTCCGCAAGTTGGGGCGGCGCCTTCGTATCCGTTCGGCCGGGCGTCTGTCCACTTCCCGAGACTAAGGCGGCGGCCCGGAATAATGCTTGATCCCGACCGCCGGCTCGCCGTGCGTTATGAAGCGAATGGACCGGTTTATTAATCGCGACCTCATGTGTTGATTATTTTATTATCCTTTCCAGCAATGACATTCGCTCCCTCAGAGAGTTTGAGCAAATTCCCTGCTAGACAGATCTTATTCCCTGCTCGCGCGAATCAATTCCCTGCTCGGCCCCTTAGGGAATTCAGTTGCAAACGGCTGAATTCGCGAATGTTTTCGAGACGGATTATCGCGAAAAGAGGCTGAATCGCCGAAATTCCCTGCATTTTTCCCTGCCAGCAGGGAATTCGACACGCCAGGAGGCTGTGAATTAGATTCGCGGCCAAGCCGCCAGGGAGCGACAGTTCGGGAAAGGAGCATGCTCGAAATACGCACATCGCTCGCGGCCGCGGAATCTTCTCCGCGCCTCCGCGCAGAACCTGGACGTCGGATCGGAGCGCCTAATCCTCGCCCTCGCCTAACGCCAGCGCAAGGCAATCACTGAATGTTGCAAATTTTCCGAGCGGCGCACCGAGAGCGAATGAACCCCGATGAAATGAATCCCAGCGAATCGAACGCAACCACGCGCGGCCGCAAAACAAGGTCTATACCCGCTCCATGTGGCGTCGTTGGAGTTCCGATCTTCTCCCGCAAGAACGGGACAAGGGAGCCGCGCTCACTCCCAATTCCGCGCCAGACGGCGCGTGGTTCTTGCGCGCAGCTCCGTCTCGGGCGAGAACCAAAAAACCATTCTAAAGGGAGGAAAAACATGACGGGTCGATTGCGCGAAAAGACGGCGGTGCTGACGGCGGCGGCGGCGGGCATCGGACGTGCAACCGCCGAGGCTTTCGCTGCCGAAGGCGCGCGGGTGATCGCCACCGACATCGATCCCAAGGCTCTCGAAGGCGTTGCGGGCGAGACGCGCAAGCTCGACGTGCGCTCGACCGAGGCCGTCGATGCGCTCGCGCGCGAGGTCGGACCGATCGACATCCTGTTCAACTGCGCAGGCTATGTGCATCACGGCAGCGTGCTGGAATGCTCGGACGCCGACTGGGACTTTTCGTTCGACCTCAACGTGAAATCGATGCACCGCACGATCAAGGCGTTCCTGCCGGGCATGCTGGAGAGAGGGCGCGGCTCGATCGTCAACATCGCCTCCGGGGCGTCCTCCGTGCGCGGCATCGCCAATCGCTACGTCTACGGCGCCTCCAAGGCCGCCGTGATCGGCCTGACGAAGGCGATCGCGGCCGATTTCATCAAGCGCGGCGTGCGCTGCAACGCGATCTGCCCGGGCACGGTGGAAAGCCCGTCGCTGGAGGGGCGGATCGCCGCGCTGAGCGCGCAGAGCGGCCAGCCCATCACGGCCGTCAGGCAGGCGTTCATAGATCGCCAGCCGATGGGCCGGCTCGGCAAGGCCGAGGAGATCGCGATGCTCGCGGTCTACCTCGCATCCGACGAGAGCGCGTTCACCACGGGGCAGATACATCTGGCGGACGGTGGGTTTGCGCTATAGGAAAGCGAAACCGTGTTCGACCGCGCCGAAATCCTGGCGAAGGCATCTGCGATACTCGGATCGCGATAAGAAGCGGAGCGTTGGCTACGGACCCCCGCCAAAGTTTGAATCGCCAACGTCCGATAGATATACTGGCGACTCGCACGGGGGTCGAAATCGTCGAGAACGCTGCTCTCGGCGCTGGCCGGCGGTAACGAACTCTTGAATTGTTTTTGAGGCCGCCCGCGCTTCGTGGGCGATTCGTCCTCCATATGCGGCCTCGAACGTCAGTTTTGCGCCCCCCCGCCCGCGCCCTGGTCAGCGCGGCTGACTGCGCGGCGCGTGTTTACCTGGTGAGCACGAACGTCGGTGGTAAATGAAAACCATAGTGCTGAATGAGAAGCACTAATCACCGTAACGGGTGTAACACCGTCCGATAACGTTCCGTATCTTCGGCGCCAAGACGCGGCCCTCACGCCTCGACGTCCTCGACCATGGAGGCTGTCATGAATCCGTATCGAACAGTCGCAGCCATGATAGCGGCCGGCTTGTCGCTCGTGGCAGCCTCGAGCTCCCGCGCCGCACCGCCCCCGCCGATGTGGGGAGGAACATTCGCGGTCCCCGTCGTCGAGTGCGACACGAAGGACGAGGCGATCGCGATTGCAAACGCCGGAAGAGAAAGCGCGGAAGCCCTGCTCGCCGCATACCGGCAAATGTCGACGACCGTGGACGGCAACGGCGATCCGACCTGTGCGAACAGCCGGATATCGTACCTGGTCGTCAACGAGCGCGAGGATTTCGGCATCGCGCACGCCGCCAACGGCGACCTGATGCACGTATGGGTCGTTCACGGCGGAACGAGCAAACGCGACTTCTGGTTCATCTTCGCCCAGCCCGATCCGCAGACGAACGCTTGAGCGAAGAGGCGCCTCGCGCGACGCCGGGTTTGCGCTATCGGGGCGGTACGCGCGCGAAGTTGGAGCGGGCGCCTCGGGAGCACGCGGTGCGAAGCATCTGAATCACGACCTCTTCGGCATTCAAGGATTGGCAGGATAATTCGCGTAGCCGATGCAAGCGGCGATTTGGCGAATAGCCGCTACTTCATCGCCTTCGCGATCTCCGGCTTGACGACGGTAGCGAGCGTCTCCGCGCTGATCGGCCCGATCACCTTGTAGGCGATCACGCCGTCGCCCCTCACGATAAAGGTCTCCGGAACTCCATAAACTCCCCAATCGATACCGGCGCGGCCGTCGCCATCGAGGCCGACCTTGGCGTAGGGATCGCCCGCGGCGCCGAGAAAGCGGCGGATGTTCTCCGGCGAATCCTTCTGCGCGACCCCGAGGAGTTCGACGCCCTGAGCCTTCAAGGCGGGATCGTTCGCGAGCGAAAGCAGGAATTCGTGCTCGATATGGCAGGGCTGGCACCAGGACGCGAAAACGTTCACTACCGTGACGTGGCCCTGGCGAAGATCGGAATCCGCGAGGCCCGGCTTCTTGTCGTCGAGGCCGGGCAGGTCGAGCGACGGGGCCGTCTGACCGATCAGCGTAGGCGGCAGGTGAGCCGGGTCTCCCGCGTCGAGCCGGAAATAGAGCAGCGTCGCCAAGCCGAGGAAGACGATCAGCGGCACTATCGCGAGCGCGAGTCGCCGAAAGAAGTAAACCGGCAGGGGCGCCGGCGCCGGTACAGGTTCAGTCGGCGGCGGCCGGTCGGCAGCGGTAGGGGACCGGTCGCTCACGTTTCGGTTCCTTCACCCGCATCGGCCCGCGCGCCTTCGAGGGTGCGCAATTTCGCGCCGAGTGCGCGATAGTCCAGAACAATCGCGGCAATCATCGCGAGGATCGTCATCGCAGCGAACGCATAGGCCGCAACGATGAAGCCGAGATGCGGCGTCGGCGTCATGATCGCGCGACCCGAGGCGTCAAGAAGGGGCTGAGCGGATCGCCCTCGGCGGCGGCGATCATCGTCAGCCGCGCGACGCGCCGCCGCAGGATTTCATTACGGATCGCCATCAGATGCAGCGTCAGGAACAGCAGCGTGAACGCGACCGCCATGACCAGCAGCGGCCACAGCAGTTCGGGCGCGATCGTCGGACCGTCCATCCGAAACACCGAGGCCGGTTGATGCAACGTGTTCCACCACTCGACCGAGAACTTGATGATCGGCAAATCGACCGCGCCGACCAGAGTGAGGATCGCCGCCGCGCGCGCGGCGCGACCGGGATCGTCGATCGAACGCCAGAGCGCGATCAAGCCGAGATAAAGGATGAACAGCACCAGAACGGAAGTCAGCCTCGCGTCCCAGACCCAATAGGTCCCCCACATCGGCTTGCCCCAGAGCGAGCCGGTCACGAGACAGATGAAGGTGAAGCCGGCTCCCAGCGGCGCAGCGGCTTTCTGCGCGGCATCGGCGAGCGGATGGCGCCAGACCAAGGTGCCCAGGCTCGCCAGCGCCATCACGCCATAAATGAAGGTCGAGAGCCAAGCCGTGGGGACATGGACATACATGATTTTCACCGTCTCGCCCTGCTGATAGTCGGGCGGGGCGGCGAAGGACATGTAGAGCCCGACGGAGAACAGAACCGCCGTGACGAGCGCCAGCCATGGCAGCAGGCGGCGCGTCAGCGCGAGAAAGACGGTGGGATTGGCAAAGCTCCACATCGCTGGCAATTTAGACCTTGCGCGGTCTAGGGGCAATGTGGCCACGCGCTTCGAGGCGCTGGACATTCCCTCGTCACTGGCCATTCGCGCGTCAGCTGCCTCTTTCGACAATACGCCGTACGCCAAACCGCTGCTCGAGCGCCGGATCAGGTGCTGAAGCAGGTGGCGCATCACGGCAAACACGGATAGGATGCAGTGCGCGCCCAAAAGTTTCGACGCGGTGCAACGGGGGGATTTCCATTATGAGCATACATGGCAAGATGTCGGCGGTCATTCTGGCCCTGATCAGCGTTTCCGCGGTCTGTTCGGCAGCGGGCGCTCAGCAACCTTCGCAGGCGCAGATAAGCGCGGTTAAGTCGTCGTGTCGCTCGGACTATATGGCGCACTGCTCGTCCGTTCCGACCGGAGGCAAAGCCTCGTTGGCTTGCCTGCAAAAAAACATCGCCAGCCTTTCACCCGGCTGTAAGACGGCGGTAAACGCGCTTGGGGGTGGGCAGGGCGCGGCTCCGACCCAAGCTGAGCCTGCGGCGGCGCCGCCTCAAACCGCACCAGCGGAATCCGCGCCTCCGGCGCCCTCGGCGCCCGCGGCTGCGGCGCCCGCGGCTGCGGCGCCCGCGGCTGCCAGGAATTATCCGGCGATGAGTCCGCGACAGGAACTCCGTATTCTTCGTTGGTCTTGCGGATCGGACTACCGTGCTTTGTGTGGCAATTTGCAGCCGGGAGGTGGCCGCATCGTCGCTTGCCTTCGCCAAAACGGGCCGTCACTTTCCCCGCGTTGTCGCAGCGCTCTCATGGGCGCCAGTCGGCGATAGACCCCTCTCGGGTCCCGATGACGCAAACGGGACGGCGAAAGCGAGCGCGCGATTCGCGCCCCGCGAAGAAGGCCATGCCCCACCGGCGCCGCCCCATCAACACTAACAAAAAACCTCGAGATTCGCCTTTATCGCGGCCCGATAGGGGCCTATGTCGGATGCCCCCGAGCCTTCTTGGCATCCAAATTACGAGCGCGCCCATGGCTGACTGGTCCCTGACCCATACTTTTCTCGACGGCGAGTGGTTCGAGGGCAACAGGGCGATCGTCGGTCCGCGCACGCACGCCTTCTGGCTCGGGTCTAGCGTGTTCGATGGCGCGCGCGCCTTCGACGGGCGCACCCCCGATCTCGACCGGCATCTGGCGCGCCTCAACAATTCGGCGAAAACGATGCGGCTGAAGCCCACCATGAACGTCGAGGCGATGGCCGAACTCACCCGCGAGGGCATGAAGAAATTCGCGCCCGGCGCGCATCTCTATATCCGGCCGATGTACTGGGCCGAGCGTAACGGGGTCGGCTCGGTGCCGCCCGACCCGGAGTCGACGCGCTTCTGCCTTTGCCTCTACGAGGCGCCGCTGCCGGAGCCAACGGGCATCTCGATCACCCGCTCCGGCTACGCCAAGCCGCTGGCCATGACGATGCCGATCGACGCGAAGGCCGGCTGCCTCTATCCGAACAATGCGCGCGCGCTGATGGAGGCCCACGCCAGCGGGTTCGATAATTGCCTGCTGTTCGACATGCTCGGCAATGTCGCGGAACTCGCCACGGCCAACATCTTCCTCGCCAAGGACGGCGAAATCCTGACGCCGATGGCCAACGGCTCGTTCCTCGCCGGCGTGACGCGGCGGCGGGTGCTCGCGCTGCTGCGCGAAGACGGCACGACGGTGCGCGAGGCGACGCTGAGCTACGCCGATTTCGAGACGGCGGACGAAATTTTCGTAGTCGGCAACTACAGCAAGGTGACGCCGGTTCGCCGTATCGACGGGCGGGACTTGCAGCCGGGTCCCGCATTCCGCCGCGCGCGCGAACTCTATTGGGACTATGCCCATTCGGGCTGAGCGCTCGGAGCCCGCATGCCGACGCGGCTGACCATTCGTTTCGACTTCGACGGCGAGCGCCGGCTCGGGCCGGGTAAGATCGCGCTGCTGGAGGCGATCGCTCGGACAGGTTCGATCTCCGCCGCCGGCCGCGCGCACAAAATGTCCTATCGGCGCGCCTGGCTGCTCGTCGAGGAACTCAACCATCTGTTCGGCCAGCCGCTGGTCACCGCGCGACCTGGCGGCCTGAAGGGCGGCGGCGCAGCGCTGACTTCGGCGGGCGAGCGCATCGTCGCGCTGTATCGGGAGGCGGAAGCCAAGATGAGACGTTCCGCAGCACAGGAGATCGCCCATCTCGAGAGCGCGCTGGCGCAGAGCGAGGCGCGCCCGGCCGGCTGAAATGCTTTTCGGCGCGCCCGGTTTCCCGGCAGTCGGGAGTGCCGGGGTAGAAAAGGGCGTTCTTTGTGGACGCTTTTGCTACAAAGTAGTAAGATTTGCACATTTGGCAATTGAGAAAAATGTTATGGCTGATATCCAGAAAGTCAGCGTGGCCTTGACCAGCGACCAGATCGCCATGCTCAAGGCGGCCGTCGACGCCGGAGAGTATGCGACGACGAGCGAGATTGTCCGCGAAGCGATCCGCGACTGGAAGTTCAATCGCGAGCTTCGCCAGGAAGACATCAAACGCCTCCGGCAGTTGTGGGACGAGGGCAAGGCGAGCGGGCCGCCGGAGCCCTTCGATATCGAGCGCACTATCGCCGCCGCGCGGAAACGGCTCATCGAAGCCAAGTGACGATCGTCAAATCCCCGGCCGCGGAGAGCGACCTGCAAGAGATCTGGTTGACGATCGCCCCCGAGAACCCCACTGCGGCAACCCGAATCTTGCGGGCGATCGGCGCGAAGATCGATCTTCTGGCCGACTATCCCCGGTTCGGTCCGCGCCGACCCGACATTAGGCCAAAGACGCGCCTCCTTGCCGAGAAGCCCTATCTCATTTTGTACGAGACGCACCCCGACACCGACGACGGCCCGGTCGACGAAGTTGAGGTCGTCCGAGTCGTCGATGGACGACGGGACCTCGAAAGCCTGTTCTGAACGGGAGAAAGAGCCGAACTCCCGGATGCAACGATACGAAGGCGAAACCGCGCGCCTCACCTCTAACTCCTTCCTGCGACGGCGGGAAGGGGAGAATGCATGCGGCTGGCGGTACACCGCGCGGCAACCTCACCCGACCGCAACGAACTTTCGATCGATTCGGGCAAGCCGTTTTGGACATAGGCGCCGGCGAGGAAGAGATTACGCCAAGGGGTGTCGCAAGTCGGTCGCAGCGCATCCTGCTCGGGGGTCGCCAGGAAGCCGGCCCGCCTTTGCCGGATGATCCTCCAGGCGGGCAAGTCGTCCGAGAGGCCGGTGAGCGCGGCGGCGGCGCGCCAGTATTCGGCGGCGATCTCTTCGCGCGGCGCCGCCAACACCGCGCCCGCGTCGCGAACCCCGACCGAAATGCGATCCGGGTAACAGAACATCCACGGGAACGGGCCATTGACGATGCCGAGCACGCGTGGCGCGCCGGGGGGAGGAGGCATCGCGAAATGCGCGGTCAGCGTGGCGGCGAATTCCGTCGGCGCGAATATTTCCGGCGCCAGTGCGCTTGCGATCCAGGGCGGCACGGCCAGGATGAGCGCGTCCTCGGGCGCGAGGTCGATGCGATCGTGCTCGAATTCGAGCCCGACCACCCGATCGCCATCGAATTCGAGTTTGCGAAGATCGCGCTCGAACCGGATCGCGACTTCTCGCCGTCGCAGATGCTTCAACGCGGGCGCGACAAAGGCGCGGGCGAAATCGCCGACCGGAAACATCATCCGGGCCCCACGCCCGCCGCTGCCGAGGGTTTCGCCGAGCAACGCGCCCGCGAGACGAGCCGAGGCTCGGCTCGGCTCGACATGGAGGCCGGCCTGCGCGAAGGGACGCCAAATCCGCTCCGCGGCCGGCCCCTCGGTCGGCGCGAAATCGGCGACGACGGCGGAAGGGGAG
>DASXYQ010000175.1:0-7757 GCA_036502445.1 Roseiarcus sp.
CGCAGCGAGCCGCGACTGGCTCAATCCGCGACACGCGGAGCGGATCGCTCGCGACGTGCGCGAGCAGGCAATCGTCGCCATCGCCCGCACCTGCCCCCCGCGGGAACTCGCAGAACTCGTGGCGCGGCAGCGCAAGAGCGGCGCATTGACCGTGGCTCTGCTGATGCGCGCACTGGTCAGCGGCGATTCCGCTCTGTTCCGGCAGACGCTGGTCGAAATGTCCGGACTGCCCGAGGGTCGCGTCGCCGGCTTCCTCCGCGATTTTCGCGGACAGGGCTTCGCGGCTCTCTACGCCAAGGCAGGCTTGCCCGGCCATTTCCTGCCCGCGTTCCGCGCCGCGCTCGGCGTCCTCGCCGACGGCCCTAGCCCGCGCGACAACCAGATCTCGCATGATTTGACCATGCGCTTGATTCGGGCGTGCGAAAAACTCGCCGACCCGAAACTCGCGCCGATTCAGTCGATGCTGTGGCGCTTCGCCTGCGAGAGCGCGCGCGACGACGCGCAGCAGTTCGTGGCCGACGCCGCCATCGAGGAGACTTTCCGGTCGATATGGCAGATCGAACACGAGGCCATCGAAGACTTGGAAGCCCCGCCGCCCGTCGTGCTCGACAACGAAATCCTGGGCGAGAATTTCGCGCCGCCCGTCGAGTTGGAGCTCGAGCCGCTCGTCGAATTGGAGCTTGCGCCGCGCGAGAAGGTCGCCGACGCCGCGTGAGGCGGCGGTCTGGCCGAGGGCTCGTGGAGCCGAAGCCCGAACCCGCCAAATCGAACAGTGTCCGTCCCCTCCCTCCCCTCTTCACGCCACCTCGACCCTGGCGCCGCCGGAGCGTGCGTTTTCCATGGCCCGCGCCAGAACCTCCGGGCTCTGCGCGCCCGAAACCGCGAAGCGGGAGGCGAAGATGAAGAAGGGAACGCCGGTGACGCCGAGCGACTGCGCTTCGGCGATTTCCGCCCGCACCGCCGCCACGTCGTCGTCGCCGGCGAACCTCCGTTCGACCGCCTCGGCGTCCATGCCGCATGCGCCGGCGATTTCGACCAGCACGCTGCGGTCGCTGATGTCGCGGCCGTGCTCGAAATAGGCGGAGAACAGTCGCTCGACCACTTCGTCCTGCATTCCGATCGCGGCGGCCCATCGGATCAGCCGATGCGCATCGAGCGTATTGGGGGAGCGGGAGATCGCCTCGAAATCGAAGTTGATGCCGACCTCCGCGCCCACCGCCCGGAGGCGGGAATGGACTTCGGCCAGGCGGGCATCGTCGCGAAACTTGGCGCGCATGTAGGCGCGGCGGTCGAGACCCTGGGGCGGGATCGACGGATCGAGCTGAAAGGGACGCCAGCGCACCGCGACCGCAGCGTCGTCCGATTGCGCGAGCGCCGTCTCGAGCCGCCGTTTGCCGACGTAGCACCAGGGACAGACGACGTCGCTGACGACTTCGATGTTCATCTCGCTAGGTTCGGCTGCCATTTCGCTTTTCCTTCCATATGCACCAGCAATATAGGGGGCGCGGGAGATAGTTTCATCGGCGGTGGACACCCTTGCAGGCTTCCGGAAGCGGAGCGCCCCCCACCCCTTCCCCTTCCCCTCCCGCAAGAGGCGGGGAGGGGAATCTCAGATGAATCGCTTGACGAAGCCGAGCGCTGTGTCCGCGACCTCTCGCCAGCCGTGGTCAATGGTCAGAGAGTGCCCGCGATTGGGCATCTCCATGATTTCGGTCACGCCGGGATTATGCTGCTGCACCTTGAAGGATGCGTTCGCGATCGACCATGGGACCGTATGGTCCTTCTCGCCCGATAGGATCAGCAGCGGTCCCCGATCCGGGTTTTCCGTATCGACCTTCGCCTCCGTCCAGGGATTGAGATTGGCGGCCGCCGCCTGGAACAGCGGCTTGCCGGAAGCCGGCACGGCGAACAGGTCATACAGCTCCTGCGCCTCATGCTCCCTCACCGCATTGGCGAAACCGTAACGAAACTGATCGAAAGTGAGCGGGATCGCGCGATTGCGGTTGGCCGGGTTGCCGAGCACCGGCCAGGCGGACTTGAGGGCGGAAAAGGGCAGCGGCAGCACGCCTCGGAACGGCGCCGGGTCGATCGCCACGGTCGCCGAAGCCAATCCTCGTCCCGCGAGGAGCTGTGCGAGCAGTCCGCCGAAGGAATGACCGATGATAGCCGGCTTCCTGGTCAGTCCGCGAATGATCTCGTCGAAGTGGTCGGCGACCTGGCCGATGCTCTTGTGGGCGAAAACGGCGGGATGAACGTTCCCCTCCTCGACGCTGTCGGGGTCGTCGGGCCAACCGGGCGTAAGCGCCGTGAAACCCGAGGCTTCGAACAGCTTCGCCCAGCGATCCCAACTGCTCGGCAACAGCCACAGGCCATGAACGAAGACGACCGGCGGCAACCCCGTCGCGTTCGCGCGCTCCACCTGAACGCCCTCGAGTTGGGTTATCGTCGTGACGCCGGTCGGCGTCGAACCTTGTTCGTGAACGGCGCTCATTTAGTTCCCCCTCCTGAATCCGGGGCTCGGCGTGCAAGCTTGGCGCCTACGACGAGCCGGGGACCGGGGCACGTTATTATGACTCGTCCAGTTCGGGATAGAAGAATCGTAACTTGGGTTGGCGCTTCCCCGACGGGCGGTCAGGCGCGCGCCGGATTTCGCGCCCCTTAGGCGACGCCCAAAAACTACCGAATCAGAACCGCCCCCCGTCATGCCGTCCAGGCTCGAGTCCGCGACGCGCATAGTGGTCGCGAGCATGATGTCGCGTTTACCGCGACATTGTTCCGCCTCCGGGTGCGAAAGTAATGGCCATGGTGGTCGAGGAATTCTTCGAAAGCCGCCGCGATTTCCTCCACCAACGATCCGGCCAGCCATCATCCGCGCATACGATTACTTGGCGAACCGCGAGTTTCACTTCGCCCTCCAGGTCGCGACTCAGTTGTGACACCAGAGAATCAACACAAGTCGAATCGTGTCAAGACGAATTCTCAGGTCGGTTCAGGTCGGCCTCGCGAGTGGCGAGCTTGGAGCGCCGGCGGCAATGTGATTTTGTCAAAAACTAGCCGGGAAAAGTTGGACGCTGGAGAATTCGGCATGAAAAACGTCTATGACTACTCGGACGACCGATACAAGGGCGCCTGCGTTCATTGCGGCGTCGCCCTTTCGGCGAAGCCGACGAACGACGACCATGTTCCGACGAAGGCGCTTCTCGACCGCCCGCTTCCCGCCAACGTCCACGTCGTCGAAACCTGCGTGGAGTGCAACAACGGCTTCGCCCCGGACGAGGAATATTTCGCTGCTTTCCTAGGCGCCGCGATGTCCGGTTCGACCGACCCCGACGTGCAGACCTTCGAGACGGCGCGCAAGATACTGGCTGGAAACGCCAGGCTCCGGCGTGAGATTGAGGCGACAAAGACCCGGAGGGTGGATTCCCAGGGGAATCCCAGGCTCGATTGGAGCCCGGACCCGGACCGGATTCAGCGAATCGTCGTCAAGAACGCTCGCGGGCACGTCTTTCATGAGCTTGGGCGGCCCGTGCCGGAGGAACCGGACGAGATCATGATCGTCCCGCTCGAGGTGATCGACGAGGAGCGCCTCGCCGAATTCCTGACGGTCGACATGGGGTCGGCATGGCCGGAAGTGGGAAGTCGACTGCTCCAGCGGCTGTGCGAGGGCGCGGACATGGTGGACGGATGGATCGTGGTCCAACCCGGAATCTATGTCTTCGCCGTGATCGAAGGCGACTGCGTGGCCGTCCGCAGCATCGTTCGGGAGTATCTTCTGACGGAAGTCACTTGGCTGGATTGATCTGCGTCGGACGATCGCAGTCTAGTCTAGTCTAAGAGCTGAACTGCTCCGCGACCGCCGCTTTCAGTTTTTCCCAGTCGGCCTCTTTCATGGCGAACGGTCCTCTGAAACAACCATCGATTATAAGGCCGATTTGGACGGTGTCCTTCGCCGCGCGCTGGACAACGAGGATACGGTCGGCGCGAAAATCGGTCTGGGGCGGTTGATCGTTGATCGCCTTCATCAAGGCCGCGGCGTCGGAACCCGCAAAAAGCATCAGTCTACCGTCAGGATCGCTTTCGAGGGCGCGCGTCGCTGCCTCTGTGGCGATTTCATAGGTAAGGCAACCGGTCGGAGCGGACTGATCGGCGTCCGCCAGCGCGGAGGCCGGCGCTCCCGCGGCGAGGAGCAAGCTCAGCGCCGCAATAGTTGCTCTGCTCATAGGAAACTCCTCGATCTTCGGAACTCTCCACTCGATGGTCGGACGCACACAACTCGCAACTCCCCCGTTTGGTCCGTAGCGGGCCGATCAATCCTCCGTGAACGCGTCGGGAAATCTGGCGCAGCTTCGCGGCCGATCCAGCGGCGGCGCTTCCGGCAGAGGACCCGGCGCGCCCCGCCGGGTGATTCACGTCTCAATTCGCGCCAAATGCCGTCTCTGCGATCGCCTCCAGACGCAACCCGGCGTCTGCGCCGCGGCGCAGGACGAACACGCGAGCGGGATCGACGCCGTGGGTGAACCTGGGCGGCGGGGCGGCGTCGACCGCCGCCAGCGTCAGCGAGGAAAGACGATCGGCGGTGAGGATTCCGGCGGCGCCGAGATCGACCGCCACTCCGGCCGGCGCGATGAGATGCGCGGGCGCTGAGGTCTCCAGCGTCTCGAGGAATCGCCGCGCCGCGAACGGCGCCTGCCAGATCAGATGCGCGCCGCGGATCAAAGGCGCGAAGGCGCCGCCGACGAGGCCCGCGTCCGATGCGAGCGAAATCGTCGAGACGATCGCCTCGCCGCCGAGCACCCTGGCGCGCGCCACGAATTCGCGCGCGACGTCGAGTGCGCGCTCCTGCGAAATCGATCGGCATTTGGCCGCCGCCTCGACGATGTCGACGGCGAACAACTGGCGCTCGTGCGTCGGCGCGGCGCTCGGGGCGTCGCCCTCTAGCGGCTCGTCCAGCCCGAGCGCGCCGGCTTTCCCGCTCCGTGCAGCGCGACCAGCCGAATCGTCTCGACCAGCGCCGCTGCCTCGAATATGCGCTCGCCGGTGCGCAGTTCGGCGAACTCGGTGGGACCCGCCATGGCGCTCGCGCCGAAGTCCTCGGCGACGGCGGCAATCGAGGCGACGTCGAGCGAGGGCGGCGCCAGCGCAACATCGAACCCGGTGCGCAAGGCGCCGACGATCGCGGACAGCGTGCGCGGTTCGGGCGGGCTCAACAGCAGGAGCCGAGTGCCCCGGGGTAGGTCGGCTTCAGCCAGGCGCGCGGCGTAGTGATCGGCCAGCGCGTCGATGGCGCCCGCGCGCAACGCCGCGGGGGCGTCGCTCGCGCGAGCGCCGATGCGCGCGAAGATCGCGTCGGGGCGCGCCGCGGCCGCCGCTCGCAGCAGCTCGCTCAGCGCGCCGGCGGGGTCGGGACCGGCGTTCACGGAGCGCGGCTCCACCAAGCGGCGAAATTGGCCCCGAACAGAGGCGTCCGGTCGGGTCGGCCCAGGCGCGAGGAATAGGCGATCCATTGGTCCGGCGCATAGTAGAGCGGCACGATGTAGAAGCCGGACAGCAGGATCCTGTCGAGCGCGCGAACGGCGGAGACGAAGTCGTCGAGCTCGCGCGCGACCAGCATCGCCGAGATCATCGCGTCGATCGCGGGCGAGGCCGCGCCGGTCAGGTTGTAGGAACCGTGGAGCTCGGCCGAGGCGGAGCCCCAGCGGTTGCGTTGCTCGGCGCCCGGCGAGGGCGAGGCGGGCCACGAACCGATCGTCATTTCGAAATCGAAGTTGTCGCGACGGCGGTCGTATTGCACCGCGTCCACCAAGCGTAGACTAGCGCTGACGCCGATGCGGGCCAAGCTTCGCGCATAGGCGAGCGCCAGCCGCTGCTCCTCCCGCGTCTTGACGAGTATTTCGAATGAAAGACGCGCGCCGCGCGCGTCGCGCAGCACGCCTCGCGAGAGCGAGTAGCCCGCATCCTTCAGTTCGTCCAAGGACTGTCGCGCCAGCGCCCGGTCGCGGCCCGAGCCGTCGGAGACCGGCGGCGCCCACTTACCCTCGAGGATATCCCCGCGAACGGCGCCAGGGAACGGGGCGAGCAGCGCACGCTCTTTCGCTGTCGCGGGCCGGCCCGCCGAGGAGAGCTCGCTGTCGTCGAAGAAGCTGCGCGAGCGCTTGTAGGCCCCGTCATAGAGGTTGGCGTCGATCCATTCGAAATCGAACATGGATGCCAATGCCTCGCGCACCCGCGGGTCGGCGAAAATCCGACGTCTCGTGTTGAAGGCGAAGCCGGACATGCCCTTGGGAACCCCGACCGGAAACGCGTGCTCGAGCACCCGTCCGTCTCGCGAGGCAGGGAAGTCGTAGCCCTTCAGCCAGCGCGTCGGGTCGTCCTCGACGCGAAAATTGTAAAGCCCGGCCTTGAACGCCTCGAACATCGCGGCCGCGTCGCGGTAATAGTCGATACGGATCTCGTCGAAATTATAGAGCCCGCGCGAGATCGGCAGGTCGCGCGCCCAGTAATTGGGGTCGCGGCGGAGGACGAGCTGCTGCCCCGGCTGAACCGCCACGACGCGGTAGGGACCCGAGGCGACGGGCAGGACGAGCGTCTGATCTTCGAAATGCTCGGCGTCGGTATGGGCGGGGGACAGCACCGGCATCAAGGCGAGCGTCAGCGGCAGTTCCCGATCGTTGGCGCCGGTCAGATCCATCCGAACGGTCTCGTCGTCGGGCGCGTCGATCGATTTGACGGCCGAAATCGCATCCCGTTGCTGCGGTCGACCCTTTTCCTTCAGCAGATTGAATGTGAACAGCACGTCGGCGGACCTGATCGGAGCGCCGTCCGAAAAATGCGCTCGCGGGTCGAGGTGAAACACGACGCGATCGCGCGCGTCGTCGGTCTCTATCGAGCGCGCGATCAGGCCGTACATCGTGAAAGGCTCGTCCGCGGAGCGCGCCATCAGCGTTTGATAGACATTGCCGTTGAGTCCCTGGGCGGTAGAAAACGCCTTGATGTTGTAAGGGTTGAGGCTGTCGAAGGCGCCGAGATAGGCCAGATTGAGCCGTCCCCCCTTGGGCGCGTCGGGATCGGCGTACGGAAGATGGCCGAAATCCGGCGGCAACGCTGGCTCGCCATGCATGGCGATCCCATGCATGGGCGGCGCGATCTGCGCCCCGGTCGCGGCTGGCATGGGCGCCAGCGCGGCGAGCGCCAGCAAGCAACGAATCGACGTGAGCGTCATTCCTTCACCTTAATGCGCCCGCGCGCCGCTGGAAATCGCTCGGCTGGGGAGACCGGGGCATCCTTTCTCCCGCTCGAGGCAGAACGCAGCGCCGAAGGGCGTCGAAAGACGTTCGTCTTTCCACGGGCTATCTCGCCGGATGAGGGCTCGGAATCGTGGCCTTGCCCTCACCCCGACCTTCCCCGCGAGGCGGGAGAGGGGGCTTTTCGGCTCTCGGCGATCCGCGCCGAGATTCTTGTTGGATTGTCTCGGCGGATATGGAAAGAGGGCGCCGAGACGGCGTTGGGCGACTTGTGTCCCGCGTCGCGAAGTCGTCGCGGGAGCGCGTTCGACGCCGCGAGCGATGGCCGCTCTCTACCGACTGAAAGGACGCTTGATGACCTTCCCCTTTGTGCGCATGGCCGCCATGGCCTTCGCGGCCGCGGCAATAATGGGCGACGATGCGGCTCTCGCCCAGGCGACGAAACCGGCGGCGCCCGCTCCCGGCCAGGCGGCCGGACCGGTGAAGCTCGAGCTCGTCGGGCTGCAGCCGCAGTGG
>DASXYQ010000176.1:0-3045 GCA_036502445.1 Roseiarcus sp.
GCCTTGTCCACCCCACCCAACAGCAACGCCCCGGCATTCGACGTCATTGCCCCACCGCCGAAATCAGCCATCACCTTGCGGTCTTCGACGGGTGCAAATTCAAACAGCGTCGTGCTACACTCTGTCTGCATCGGGGAATTCCTGCGATTCGCGTAAGACTTTGTCGCAACAAGATCTTTCGCTGATTTGCGGCCCCGATGCACTTAGTTTGTTGAGATATGCGGGTTAGTGCCAACCCGCCCCCAAATCAGGTGGTTAACTTCTATTTTTTGATCATCTCACCGGTCAAGCCGGAAAAGCTTACCGCATGCTGGCCGAGTTGGGCATGCAAAGGGCAAGACGCGCCTTGGATTCACCTTCCGCTCCCCACAACACCAGTTTACTTGGTAACGCGGTGTGATGAGCAAGGAACGAGCAGCGATGCTGGACATTTCTGGCGCGTTGAGCTTGTGGCCTCTGCCGTGGGCGCGGCGCTTTGACCCGGGGGGGTACGGTGACACTTTACCAATCCCCTTATCTGTCGTCGGCTTCGGCCTTCTTTTTCGCGTCCTTGGATCGCGGCCGGTGAGGGCGCAAGGTGATCGAAGAAAGTGGTCGATCCGAGCGGGCGGCCGATCGTTTCCGCACCGCGCAGCGGCCATCGCTTGGGTCGCAGCGGGCGCGGAAGAGGTCGATTGACAGTTAGATCAAATGGGGATTTAGCAAAGCGTCGCAGTAATCCCTTCCGACGATCGCGGTCAGCATGGGGTACCGGATTGGCGCGGGACATGATCGCCGCTAGTTGAGCGCAAACGTGTCGCACGAATTGCCATTGCAGGGAGTTCTCCCGTGAGCGGCATCGTCATTCTTGGCGCGGGTCCGGCGGGCGCCGCGGCGGCTCTTCGGCCTCGGCCGGCCTGAAGACGTCGATGTGAGCCTTGATGAATTCCTGCAACGTCATCGGCGCCTTGCCCGTCACTCGGCCGATCACCTCGTCCGTCCCGGCGAAGATACCGTCCTGGTAGTCCTGCCAGACTGCAGAAGTCCTCGAGAAGCTCTTCCTCACGCTCGCCGCCAACGCGCCAGACCGCGAGGAAGCGCGTGGCGACGCCATCGTCGCCCTCTCTACGATGGTCGGCGCAATGACGTTGGCGCGTATCGTGGCGGACGGCGATCTTTCATCGGAGATCCTCGATCGCGCAAAGGACCACCTTCATCGTTAGGGTTACCGTGGGTTACGGTGACGCTTTACCAATCCCCTTGTCTCTCGTCGGCTTCGGCCTTCTTTCGCGACCTTTGATCGCGGCCGGTGACGGCGGCAAGTGGGCGCTCTGGGCCTATCGCAGATACAATCTGAAATGATTTGCGAATTTCCCTGCTCCGGTCGAACAGGCGGAAACAATTCCCTGCACGCCCGAAAAAATTCCCTGCTCCCTGCGTAGGGAATTTCCTCGCAAACCACTGAAGGCGCAGACGTTTTCGACACGAATTTCGCGGAAAAGCGGCCGATTGCGCGAAATTCCCTGCATTTTTCCCTGCCAGCAGGGAACTCTGCACGTGAGGAGATGTGAATTAGCGAACGGTTCTCAATCCACGATGTCGGGCGTTCGCCAGGCCAGGTGCTGGCCGGCGTCGACGCAGATCAGCTGGCCGGTCACGTTGCGCGCCGCGGCGAGATACGCGACGGCCTCGGCGATCTCCTCGCCGCGGATCGAGCGCCCCAACAAGGCGCCCGCCGCTTCCAGAGCGAGGCCTGCCTCGCCCTGTTTCACGCTCGCATAGGTCGGGCCGGGGCCGATGGCGTTGACGCGGATCCGCGGCGCGAGCGCCTGCGCCAGCGTCTGTGTCGCCGTCCATAGCGCGGCTTTCGCGAGCGTATAGGAGAGGTACTGCGGGGTCAGGCGCAGCACGCGCTGGTCGACGATATTGACGATCGCGCCCTCGCGATCCCCCGGCAGCGCCGCCGCGAACGCCCCGGCGAGGAACACCGGCGCCTCCAGATCGATGGCGAATTGCCGCCGCCACAGCGCGAGATCGAGGGCGTCGATCGAGTCGGCCTCGAACACTGCGGCATTGTTGACCAAGAGCTCGATCGGGCCGAGCGACGCCGCGATCTCGGCGAACGCCGCCGCGCCCGCTTCCGGATCGGCGAGGTCGACGGAAAACGCGCGCGCCTCGCCGCCGCTCGCGACGATTTCCGCGGCGAGCGCGCGAGCCCCCTCCAGCGAGGCGCGCGCCAGCAGCGCGAGCTCCCAGCCCTCGCGCGCGAGCCGGCGCGCGATGTCGCTGCCGATTCGCCTGCCGGCGCCGGTGACGAGAGCGATCCTTCCGGGCATTGCCGAACTCCGGGAGATGAACCCTGTCAACTGTCCTGCAAGAGCGGCTCTTCGTGGACCACGGCGAGCTGGCGCAGCTGCGTGAGCGAACGCGCGTCGAGAACCGCCGCGATCGAGTCGCGGACTTCCTCCATGATCCGTTGGACGGCGCACGGCCGGTCGCGCGGGCAGTCTTCGCAGCGACGGAAAAAGGCGCGGCTCGCGCAACCGATCGGCGCGAGCTGACCGTCGAGCGAACGTATGATCGAGCCCACCATGATCGCGTCCGCGGGACGGGCGAGCACATAGCCGCCGCCGCGGCCCTTCTTGGAGTGGACGAAGCCCGCGGTGCGCAATTCGCCGAGAATCGCATCGAGGAACTTCTTCGGGATCGCGTTCGCCGCGGCGATGTCGGCGACCAGCGCCGGCTGCCCAGGCGGCATGCCCGCCAGATGCACCATCGCCTTGAGCCCGTATTTGCCTTTGTTGGTCAACATCGCGAACGTTCGTCCCGTCTTCAGATATCGCCACCCGAGACCAAACCCATACGTTTTCCCCGGCGGCGCGTCCATGTCGGGCGACGCCAGTTCCAGGGGAATGTTTACCGAGTAATCAGAACGTCCTCGCCTGAGTCCGCGACCCCTGTATCCTCACTCGTCGTCCACGCCCGCATGAGGAAACATGTCTTCTCGGCTCGAGCTCAAACGCCTGTCCCGGCTTGCCGGCGTCGTCATGGCCTTCTGGGCGACGG
>DASXYQ010000177.1:0-2949 GCA_036502445.1 Roseiarcus sp.
TTCTATTTCCGCGGCATCTGCTTCGAGCGTTCGAAGCAGTGGCCGAAAGCGGAGGCGGATTTCAAGAAGGCGTTGGAGCTGTTTCCCGAACAGCCGATGGTGCTCAATTATCTCGGCTATTCCTGGGTCGACAAGGGCATAAACCTCGATGAGGCCTTCAAGATGTTGCGTCGGGCCGTCGATCTCAGGCCGACCGACGGTTACATCGTAGACAGCCTCGGCTGGGCGCACTACAAACTCGGACATTATTCCGAGGCGGTGCAGGAACTGGAAAAGGCGATCGAGCTCAAGCCGGCCGATCCCGTCGTCAACGATCACCTGGGGGACGCCTACTGGCGCGTCAATCGCAAGGTCGAGGCTCATTTCCAGTGGAACCATGCGCGCGACATGGGTCCCGAGCCCGAGGACAAGCCGAATATTCTGAAGAAGATCGAATCCGGGCTGCCGGACGCGCCGCCCAGGGACGCGCCGGCCCCGGCCGCGGAGGCGCCCACGGCGGCGCCGGCCACGGAAGCCCCGAAGAGCGGGGGTTAGCGCGTTTCCGCCTCGCGAACCCTGTGGCGCGCGCCGGCCAAGGTCAACCTGACGCTCCATATCCTGGGTCGGCGCCTCGACGGCTATCATGAGCTCGAAAGCGTCGTCGCTTTCGCTGGCGCGTGCGATTGGCTCCATTTCGAACCGGACGCGCCGCTTTTCCTTGAAATCGAGGGGCCGACCGCGCCCGCGGCGGGTCCGGCGGACGACAACCTGGTGCTGCGCGCCGCACGGGCGTTGGCTGAGCGCGCGCCGGGACTGCGGCTCGGTCGCTTCCGGCTGATCAAGGCTCTCCCGGTCGCGGCTGGCCTGGGCGGCGGTTCGTCTGACGCGGCGGCGGCGTTGCGCGCGCTCGCCCACGCCAATGGAATGGCGAGCGACGATTCCCGATTGTGGGAAGCTGCGCGCGCGACCGGGGCCGACGTCTCGGTCTGCCTCGATCCGCGCGCGCGCGCGATGGCGGGTATCGGCGATCGGATCGGGCCCGCGCTGGGCATGGCGCCGCTGCCCGCGGTGCTCGTCAACCCCGCCGTCACCGTCGCGACGCCGCGGGTTTTCGCGGGGCTCGGGCTCGCTCGCGGCGCGGCGCCGGACTACGGCCCGTCGCCCGCTCCGGGCGCGAGCGCGGGATCCGACTTGGTGGCCGCTTTGCGCCTGGGTCGAAACGATCTGCAGGCGAGCGCCGAAGCGATCGCGCCCGCGATATCGGATGCGCTCGCGGCGCTCGCGAGCGGGCCGGGCGTTCGTCTCGCGCGCATGTCCGGTTCGGGCGCGACCTGTTTCGCGCTCTACGAGGATCGAGCCGCGGCGGCGCGCGCGGCGCGAGCGGTCAAGGCCGAGCGGCCGGCCTGGTGGGTGAGGGCGACTTATCTCCGCTAGCCGCCCGAGTCGCTGGATTTGATGGGGTCGGCGGGCACTCGGGAAGGTCGAGCGCTATCTATTCGAGCGACGCGGCCGATTGGCGCGACCTCGCCGTCCTCTCGCTCTCACCCGGCATTCACGCGCTCGATCACCACGGCGATGCCCTGCCCCACCCCGATGCACATCGAGACCAGCGCATAGCGTCCCTGGATCCGCTCCAACTGGCGCAATGCCGTCAATGCGAGACGCGCGCCGGAGGCGCCGAGAGGATGGCCGACCGCGATGGCGCCGCCGTTGGGATTGACCCGGGAATCGTCGCTGGCGAGGTCGAGTCCTACGAGGCATCCCAGCACCTGCGTCGCGAACGCCTCATTGATTTCGATGACATCGATTTCCGCGAGCGTGAGGCCCGCCCGCTCCAGTGCTTTCTTGCTGGCGGGCACGGGGCCCAGACCCATTACGCGAGGCGCGACGCCGGCGATGGCCGCCGATAGGATGCGTCCGCGCGGGTTGAGGCCCAGCCGATCCTGGGCGGCGGCCGAGCCGATCAGCAGCGCCGCCGCGCCGTCATTGATCCCCGAAGCGTTGCCGGCGGTCACGACGCCACCCTCGAACAGCGGCTTCAGCTTTTGCAGCGATTCCAGCGTCGTTTGGGGCCGGGGATGCTCGTCGGTCGACACGATCGCCGGCGGCTTGCCGCGCGGGGAGGCGATTTCGACCCGCGCGATCTCCTCCGCAAAGAACCCTGCCGCCCGCGCCGCTTCGAATTTTTGTTGCGAGCCCAGCGCAAAGCGATCGGAGTCGTCGCGCGGAACGCTCAGACCCTTGGCGATGTTGTCGGCCGTCTCGGGCATCGTATCGGCGCCGAAGTTCGCCTCGATGGCGGGATTGGGGAAACGGGCGCCGATCGTCGAGTCGAACATCGGCATTTGCCGGGAGTAGGCGCTCGTCGCCTTCGCCATCACGAAGGGCGCGCGGCTCATGCTTTCGACGCCCCCTGCGACGAACAGTTCGCCCTCGCCGCATCGAACGGCTCGCGCGGCGTCCGCGACGGCCGCTAGACCCGACCCGCACAACCGATTGACGGTCTGGCCGCCGACGCTTTCCGGGAGGCCCGCGAGAAGTAGGGCGTGGCGCGCGACATTGCGCGCGTCCTCACCCGCCTGATTGGCGCAGCCGGCGACCACGTCCTCGATCGCCTCGCGGGCCGTGGGATTGCGCCCGATCAGACTGGCGATGACGCCGCCGAGCAGATCGTCCGGCCGCACCGGCGCAAGTGCGCCCGCGTGACGGCCGAAAGGCGTTCGCAGGCCATCGAAGATCAGGGCGTCTCGCATCGGCGTCGTTGTCCTCGAACTCAGGCGCTGCGATCGATCAGCACCGCCAGAAATAATGCGGGTCCCCCGTGGGCCCGCCAGGCATGATTGGTCCCTCGCTGGATGACGACTTGCCCTGGCTTCAGGCGCGTCTCGCCCTCCTCCAGTAGCAGGGACGCATCGCCCTCCAACAGACAAATGACGTCCAACGTCTGGGTCTCGTGCATCGCGGGATGGC
>DASXYQ010000178.1:0-4401 GCA_036502445.1 Roseiarcus sp.
TGTTGCGACAGGACTGGATCGGCCAGACGAACTGGCGCCTCGCGATCCTCGACGAGGCGCAGGCGATCAAGAATCCAAACGCCAAGCAGACCCGCGCGGTCAAATCGCTGAAGGCGAGCGCTCGCATCGCGCTCACCGGGACCCCGATCGAGAACAACCTGCGCGATCTCTGGTCGATCTTCGACTTCGTCAATCCGGGGCTGCTGGGGTCGGCCAAGGCTTTCGCCAATTTCGCCAAGACGCTGGCCACGCAGCCTCATGTCTCGTATGCGCCGCTGCGCAAACTGGTGCAGCCCTATATCCTGCGCCGGCTCAAGTCCGACCGGAGCATCATCGCCGATCTCCCCGACAAGACAGAAATAAAGGCGTTCTGTCCGCTGACGAAAAAGCAGGCCGCGCTGTATCAGGCCGCCGTCGGCGAGTTGGAGGAAGCGCTGGAGCAGGCGGGGGAGGGGATCGGTCGGCGGGGGCTGGTGCTCGCCTCGCTGATGCGCCTCAAGCAGATATGCAATCACCCGTCGCAATGGCTGGGCGACGGCGCCTACGACGAGGCCGAGAGCGGCAAGTTCGAGCGCTTGAGGGAAATCGCGGAAGCCATTGCGGGCCGTCAGGAAAAGCTGCTGGTGTTCACGCAGTTCAAGGAGATCATCGCAGCGCTCGAAAAGCTGCTCGCCTCCGCGTTCGGGCGTCGCGGTCTCGTCCTGCACGGCGAGACGCCGGTCGCCAAGCGCAAGGAATTGGTGAAGACTTTCCAGGAAGACGAGCGCACGCCCTTCTTCGTGCTTTCGCTCAAGGCGGGCGGTTCCGGACTCAATCTGACCGGCGCCTCGCATGTCGTGCATTTCGACCGCTGGTGGAACCCCGCGGTCGAAAACCAGGCGACCGACCGCGCGTACAGAATTGGGCAAAAGCGCAACGTGCTCGTGCATAAGTTCGTGTGCCGCGGAACGATCGAGGCTAAAATCGACCTGCTGATTGATTCGAAACGGCAATTGGCTGACGACTTTCTCGGCTCCGGCGGAGAGATCAATTTGACCGAAATGAGCAATTCGGAATTGTTGCGGCTCGTCGCCCTCGATCTCGACGCCGCCATCGCGGAGGGCGCGGGAACGTGAGCTATTACCGTGGGTTCAAACCATATGTTCCCGTCGCCAAGCGGCGGGAAAAGGCGGCGCGCGAAATGGCGAAACTCGCCAAGAAAGGCCGCATGATTTCGCCGATAGCGATCGAGGGCCGCCTGATCGCGAGCACGTTCTGGGGCAAGGCCTGGTGCGAGAATCTCGAGAGCTATTCGGACTACGAGAGCCGGCTGCCACGCGGGCGGAGCTATGTGCGCAACGGTTCTGTGGTCGACCTGCAGATCGAACGCGGCCTGGTTCGCGCGACAGTCAGCGGTTCCGAACTCTATACCATCAAAATCGAGATCGGCGTGTTGCCAAAGAAGCGCTGGGACGCGATTTGCCGGGATTCCACGGGCTCGATCGGCTCCCTGGTGGAATTGTTGCAGGGAAAACTCTCGAAGAACGTCATGGAGCGCGTCTGCCGCGCGGAAGACGGCCTGTTTCCGAGCCCCGACGAAATCGAGTTGCGATGCTCCTGTCCGGATTGGGCCGACATGTGCAAGCATGTCGCGGCGGCGCTGTACGGCGTCGGCGCGCGGCTCGACGCCAAGCCCGACATGTTGTTCGAACTGCGGGGCGTCGATCGCTCGCAGCTGATCTCCGGCGCCGGCAAGGACCTGCCGCTGACGCAGCGCCCCGTCGCCGAGGAGCGCCTGCTCGCCGAGGACGACGTCGCCGCGCTGTTCGGCATCGAGATGGAGGCGGCGCCCGCGCCTGCGCCAGTGGCAGCCAAAGCGATCGGGTCGCCCGCGCAGAGGGAACATCCGTTGAAGGACGCGCTGACAGCCAAGCGGGCGGCGAAGACGAATGCCGCTCCGGCGTCGGATCGCAAGCACGCTGAGGCGGCGACCGGGAGCGCCGTCGCGCCCGAGATGGAGCGGCGCAGGGGAGCGACGAAGCCGGCGCCCCCCGTGGCGCAACCGATCACCACTCCGTCGCGAGCGAAAACGGGTCGCCGCGTTCCGATCCTGACCGTGAGGACGCCCCGACGAAAGAAGCCGAAAGCGGGGTAGGGCATTTCGATGCCCAGCTCTCACGAGAGGGGTTGGCGATTTGCATAAGGTTCATGACCCCGAGCCGCTTTGGGTAGCGCGCGAGCGTCGCCGCGCCGAACTCCTCGCGAGCCTGCATGCCGCGGAGGCGTCGCTGGCGAGGGGGGAGGGAAAGGCCATCACTCGAGAATCGATGGACGGCCTTGCTCGCGATGTGATGGAGCGCAATCGCCACCGCTTCCCTGCGGGCCGCAATCGGGACGCTAATGGCGCATCGCCGCGCGCCGTTTCCCCTCCCCGTTCTTACGGGGAGGGGTTAGCGGTGGGGCGCGCGCCGCTTCCGCCTGCATTCGAGCTTTCCCCGGTAGCTCCGGTTTTAATTGATCGCACGCGTCGCGAAGCCGGCGAATGGCCCCACCAGCCCCTCCCCGCAAGAGTCGGGGAGGGGAGTTCCGCACACGCCATCAGTCGACCTTGACCCCCGCCGAACGCTCGGGCAAGGCAAGCCCCTGTTACCAAGGCCAGCATTGATGAACCCTCTCGCCCCTTCCGGCGACATCCCCGCCCGTCGATTCGAGTTCAGGTACGCGCGGACGATAAGGCGGCGCCCGCGCCTCTATATCGGCGCCGCGATCATGGTCGTTACGTACTTCGCCCTGGCCCCCGCCGGCTTGCGCGAGGCGACGCGCGCTCTCGTGGCGTGGAACGCGGGAGGCTGGAGCTTCCTGGCGCTCGTATTGACGATGATGGTGCGCTCCCCGCACGATTCCGTTCGCGATCACGCGTGGCTCGAAGACGAGAATCCGTGGGTTCTGCTGCTCGTCGCGATCCTCGCCGCGACCTCGGCGATGGCCGCGATTGTTTGGGAGTTGGGCCCGGTCAAGGATTTGACGGGCCTGCCCAAGACCGGGCACATCGTGCTGGTCGCGGCGACGATCCTCAGCGCCTGGACCTTCATCCACGTCATGTTCGCGATCCACTATGCCGGCGAATACTACGCCGCCTCTGATTCCGAGCAGATTCGCGGCGGTCTCAAATTCCCCGGCGAGGATGATCCCGGATGGGGCGAATTTCTCTATCAGGCCTTTGTGATCGGCTGCGCCTGTGCGACCGCGGACGTCAATACGACTACCCCTGCTATGCGCATCACCTGCCTCGCCCAGGGTGTCGTCGCGTTCTTCTTCAATACGATCATCCTGGCGCTGACGATCAATATCGGCGCTAGTCTATTCTGAGCGGCGCAGACGAAAATTCAACGGAAACCGTCATGTCCACGATGCCAACCTCGCCCCTCGTCCGCGCCGCGGCGCCGCGTGGATTTCCCGACCGCGAAGGCGCGGATATCGCCGCCGCCGAGGCGATGATGAGCAAGATCCGGGAAGTCTACTCGCTGTACGGGTTCGAGGCGGTGGAGACCCCGTTCGTCGAATATACCGAGGCGCTCGGCAAGTTCCTGCCCGATCTGGACCGGCCGAATGAAGGCGTGTTCTCGTTCAAGGACGACGACGAGCAATGGCTCTCGCTGCGCTACGACCTCACCGCGCCGCTCGCGCGCTATTTCGCCGAAAACTACGAGAAGCTGCCGAAGCCCTATCGCAGCTATCGCGCCGGCTGGGTGTTCCGCAACGAAAAGCCGGGGCCGGGGCGGTTCCGCCAATTCATGCAATTCGACGCCGACACGGTCGGCGCGGCCAGCGCCGCGGCGGACGCCGAGATGTGCATGATGGCGGCGGACTGCCTGGAGGCGCTCGGGGTGAAGCGCGGTGATTACGTGATCAAGGTCAACAACCGTAAAGTGCTCGATGGCGTGATGGAGGCGATCGGGCTCGGTGGGCCGGAGAACGCCGGGCGGCGGCTGACCGTGTTGCGCGCGATCGACAAGCTCGATCGGCTCGGCAAGGAGGGCGTTCGCGCGCTGTTGGGCCCGGGTCGCAAGGATGACAGCGGCGATTTCACAAAAGGGGCGGGCCTGGACCGGGCCGCGATCGATCGTGTGATCGCCTACACGCAGGCTCGGGCCGACGACAATGCCTCCACTCTCGACGCGCTGGGCTCGGCGATCGCGAATACGGCTCCCGGTGCGGACGGCATTGCCGAATTGCGCGAGATCGCAGCGCTCGCATCGGCCTCGGGATATGGCGAGGACCGGGTCATCGTCGATCCCTCCGTCGTGCGCGGCCTCGAATATTACACCGGCCCCGTCTTCGAGGCGGAGCTGACGGCGCCGATCGCAGACGATCGCGGCCAGCCCATCAGGCTCGGCTCGGTGGTTAGCGGCGGGCGCTATG
>DASXYQ010000179.1:0-5969 GCA_036502445.1 Roseiarcus sp.
AAGGCTTGAGCCCCTTGAGGATCTCCACCGCGTCGGCGACGCTCGGCTCCTTGACGTCGATCTTCTGGAAGCGCCTGACCAGCGCCCGGTCCTTCTCGAAATATTGTCGATATTCGTTATAGGTCGTGGAGCCGATGCAGCGCAGCGTGCCCTGCGCGAGCGCGGGCTTGAGAAGATTGGAGGCGTCCATCGCGCCGCCCGACGTCGCGCCGGCGCCGATGACGGTATGAATCTCGTCGATGAACAGAATCGCGTCCTTGTGCTGCTCGATCTCTTTCATCACCTGCTTGAGGCGTTCCTCGAAATCGCCGCGATATCGCGTTCCGGCGAGCAACGCGCCCATGTCGAGCGCGAACACCGTCGCCCCGCCGAGCACCTCCGGCACCGCGCCGTTGACGATCTTGCGCGCCAAGCCTTCTGCGATCGCCGTCTTGCCGACGCCGGGGTCGCCGACCAAAAGCGGGTTGTTCTTCTGCCGTCGGCAGAGCACCTGGATCGTGCGCTGCACTTCAGCCTCGCGCCCGATCAGCGGATCGATCCGGCCATCCCTCGCCTTCCTGTTCAAGTTGACGCAGTAAGCGTCGAGGGCGCCTTCTTTTTTCTTGCCGTCGGGATTTTCCTTCGACTCCTTCGACTCCCGTGCGTCGGGGTCCTCGTCGGCGCCGCGCGGCGTCCGCGAGGCATCCGACAAACCGGGCC
Source organism: Roseiarcus sp. (assembly GCA_036502445.1). Classification (GTDB taxonomy): domain Bacteria; phylum Pseudomonadota; class Alphaproteobacteria; order Rhizobiales; family Beijerinckiaceae; genus Roseiarcus. Next base: position 700 of record DASXYQ010000179.1, read on the forward strand.
GCTTGGCGATCCCGTGGCTGATATAATTGACGGCGTCGTAGCGCGTCATGTCCTGCTCTTGCAGGAAATAGGCGGCGTGGCTCTCACGCTCGGCGAAAATCGCCACCAGCACGTTGGCGCCGGTGACTTCTTCGCGCCCCGACGACTGCACGTGGATCGCGGCGCGCTGGACGACGCGTTGGAAGCCGGCGGTCGCCTTGGCCTCCTCCCCGTTCTCGACAACCAAGTTCTCGAGTTCCGTATCGATATATCGGGCGACATTCCTGCGCAGGACATCGACATCGACGTTGCAGGCCTTGAGCACCGCCGCGCCGTCGGGATCATCGATCAGGGCGAGAAGCAAGTGCTCCAAGGTGGCGTATTCATGCCGGCGTTCGTTCGCGATCGCGAGCGCCTTGCGGAGTGTTTTTTCTAGCGCTCGGGAAAACACGGGCATCTCGAACCTTTCACTTTTTTTCCATGATGCATTGCAGCGGATGCTGGTTTTTGCGCGCGTGGTCCATGACCTGCGCGACCTTGGTCTCGGCTATTTCGTAGGTGAAGACGCCGCATTCGCCGACGCCGTTGTGATGCACGTGCAACATGATCTCGGTCGCTTCCTCGGGATTCTTGTTGAAGAACGATCTCAGGATCGCAATCACGAACTCCATGGGCGTGTAGTCGTCGTTCAACAGCAGGACGCGGTACATGTTGGGTCGCTTCGTCTGCGTGCGCGTGCGAGTGATGACCGCCGCGCCGTTGCCCGGCGTGTCGCCGGCTCGACGCGGTTCGCGCGGCGCAGCAGCCGCCACGACCGGCGGCGGATGAGCGGGCAGCGCAGGACGCGAGACGAAGAAAAAACGCGCCAACAGCGCCATCCCTGCCCGAAATCGGCTGAAGAGCGGATGCGGCTCGCCGTGCACTTTCAACCCCTTCGATTTTGGAGCGGCTCAACCCGCCGCGACTCTCGCGCCCAAGCGGGCCGCCGCTCCATGGGCGCCGACTAATTTAGGCGCCGTCGACCCGAGGCGCCAGAGGCCGACGCGCCTACGAGAGGATCGCCAATAAATCCGCGCCGCGCAAGAGGCTGCCGACAAGAAAAAAGGTCGGCGGTGACGCCGACCCTCGACATTTGATCGCACGGAACGCCGTCCCCGGGAAACTCGCTCCGGCTCCAGCCTCGTGACGAAAAGCCTTACTTGGTTGGAACGGTCGCGATGGCGGTCTCGACCGGCTTGAAAGCTTCGGTCGCGAGCTTCACGAACAGCTGATTGATCTTGCTGACCTGCGCGACGAATCCTTCGTAGGCGGTCTTGGCGAAATCGGTCTGGATCTGGATCGCCGTCTCCACAGACTTGGCGCCCATCAGCTTTTCCATCACCGCGGTGCTCTCCGCGAACGCCTTCTTGGAGTAGTCCGTCGACTCAACGGCGATTTCCTGCAAGCCCTTCGTCACCTTGGAAGTTACAGCGGTGACCGTCTCGATCTGCTGCTTGCTGAATTTCTGGAAGTCTTCGAAGTTCGCGGTCGTTGTCATGTAAGCACCTCTAAAACGAAATTGATTTTGGCCGTCGCCGTCCGGTTCGTATCCCGCGGCGTCGCCGCATGGATTATGTGCGTCGCACAAAAAGGTCAAGAGTTATTTTGCAGTGCAGCAATTTTTTGGAACTCGAGCTCGGCGGCACCGCCAAGTCTCAATAAAGTCAATAGACATTTAATGCATACAATTCAGATATTTGCTGCAATCCCGACATCACGTCGGGGGCGAAAGCGCCCCGGAGTCCGAACAAGCGGATGCGGACGGCTCGCTCCCGACGCTGCGTTAACCCCGCCGTAACCGCATACCCATAACTTTAATCAACGTGTTGGTTTTGCAACGGTCCCTCTCGGGAGGGACCGATGCTCGGGCAGAGGGCGTTCGATGGCGGCGTACGTTTGGGGATTTCGGGTGGCCCGTCTCTTCCATTTGGCGGCGGGCGTCTGCGTAGCGGCTTCCGCTTTGGCCGCATCTGGCGCTCCTGCCGAAGCGCGGGGATGGCGCCATTATCATCGCGCGGCGCACGCCTATTTCGCGCACCATCGCGGCTACGCCGTCGCGCGAAGGCCGGCGGCGATGGAGGCCGATCCCGCGTTCTCCGCGATAGTCGTCGACGCCAACAGTGGTCAGGAACTCTATGGCGTGAACGAGAACGGCCTGCGCCATCCCGCCTCGATCACCAAGGTGATGACGCTCTATCTTTTGTTCGAGCAGCTCGACAAGGGCGCGCTCACGCTTCAGTCGCAAATCCCGATTTCGGAGCACGCGGCTGCGCAAGCGCCCTCGAAACTGGGCATTTCCGCGGGCGACAGTCTCTCCGTCGATGAAGCCATCAAGGCGGTCGTGACCCGCTCGGCCAATGACGTGGCGGTCGCGATCGCCGAGGCGATCGGCGGGGACGAGTCCAATTTCGCGCAGATGATGACGCGCAAGGCCCATGCGCTGGGCATGTCGCGCACGATATATCGCAACGCCTCGGGTCTGCCGAACGACGAACAGATAACCACGGCGCGCGATCTGACGGTGCTGGCGCGCGCGACCGAGGAACGTTTCCCGAAATATTTTCATTATTTCTCGACGCACGAATTCGACTATTCCGGCGAGATCATCGGCAACCACAACCACCTCTTGGGTCGCGTCGACGGCGTCGATGGGATCAAGACAGGCTACACCCGCGCCTCCGGCTTCAACCTCCTGACCTCGGTGCATCGCGACGGGCGTTCGCTCGTGGCCGTCGTCATGGGCGGACGCACGTCGGGCGCCCGTGATCGCATGATGGAGCAACTGATCGCCGACCATATCGCCGAGGCGTCGACCGGCGGCCACACCGCGACGATGATCGCCGACAACGAGCCGCCGACGGCGAACGCCGCGCCTCACGTCGCGCCGCCGATCGCACAAGGCGCTCGCTCCGCGCCCGTCGTCGCGGTCAATGCGCCCGCGCCCGCGGCGCGCCCCGCGCCGGAGCCGAAGGGCGAAGGCGACAATGCTTCGGACGACGACGAGGATTCCGCGCCGCGCGCTCCAATCCTACCCAAAATCGTCGCTCGCCCGTCGGTCACGCCGGTCGTAGCGTCCGAGCCGCCGCGCATCGAGCGCACCGTCGCGTACGAGCCCGCCCGCATCGAGCGACCCACTCCCGTAGATCTGCGGGAACTGGGCTGGGTGAAGGGGCCCGCCGCCGCGCCGGCGGTCGCCGCGGCTACGCCGATGGTCAAGGAACAGCCCGCCGTCAAGAGCATTCCTGCGGCAGCGCCGCGTACCGCTTCGCGTCGGCGGCAAGAGGCGCGCGCCGAAGAGCCCCGTCCGGACGAGCCCCGCGTCGCCAGAGTGGAGGACGCGCATGTCGAGCCGAAGAGCCGCTGGGTCGTTCAGATCGGCGCATCGGACAACGCGGAAAAGGCGAACGATCTCCTGATCCGCGCCCGCGCCCAGAACCGCTCCCTGGCAGCGGCCAAGCCCATCACGGAAAAGGTGAAGAAGGGCGTGGGCTTCCTCTACCGCGCCCGCTTCGCCGGCCTCGACGCCGCCTCGGCGGAGCAGGCTTGCCGATCGCTCAAGCGCAGCGGTTTCTCCTGTTTCACGATCCGTGACTGAGATTTACCCCGGTATTCCGCGTTCGCCAGCCTTTTTCTAAATTGGAGTTGAGCGTCAGCCATGTCGGTCCAGCAAAACGTCCTTGGCCTGATTGACCCTCGCGGCCAGAGCGGTCGAGCCGCCATGATCTGGATGAAACTTCTTCATCAGAGCGCGGTGGGCGCGGATGATTTCCTCGCCGCTCGCGCCCTTCGCCAGGCCAAGCACCTCGTAAGCTTCGTCGCGCGTCATCGCTCCCGATCGGCCAGCGCTCCGGCGCGCCTGCGCCTCACCCTCGTCTGCCTCACGCCAGCCGGAAAACCGGCGGTCGAGATAAGTCTCTAACAACCGCGCGCCCTCGGGATCGTCGCGCTCGCAAATTTCGAGAAGCCGCAGGCATTCTGGCCGGTCGAGCGAGGAGAGCGCGCGCCCCTGATAGGGACCCGCGAATACCGACCCGCTGATCGCTCCGGTGTCCAGATCGAGCCGCATCTCGATCGTGGCCGAGCGGGCGGCCGAGACCCTGGCCGCTTTGGGCCCGAAACCGGCCGCACGAAACGCGCCGGCGAACGGATGGCTCTGTCCCCTGGCCGCCGCGAACCCCAGCAAGACGCTGGCGAGCGCGCCTGCGAGGCTGAACTGGCCGCGAAAGACCAACAGCAGCACGCCGAGAACCCCGAGCGCGACGCGCCCCCTTCGAACCAACCGCGCGGCGTCGGCGGGGCGCAGCCGACCAAATTGTTTGATCGCGGACAGGATCAGAAAGAGCGCGAGCAAACCCGCTAGCAAGGCCGGCATGGCAAGAATTCTCTCATCAAGAACAACAGAAGCCGCTCTTCTCCCCTCCAGTTCCTCCCGGAGGAACCGGGTCCTTCGAGCGGTCGGGTCCCCCCGCGGGGAAGGACCGGGATGGGCTCCCGGACGGAGGCGAAACAGGAGAGCGAGTGGGGCCGCACCACCCATGGGTCCTGTCTACTCCGATTTCATCGCCCGCGCATCTGTTCCAGCAACGGCCGCGCGCGCGCGTCCTGGCGCGCGAGCGCTTCGAGCGCCGCGCGGCCGCCGGCGGCGTAGGCCGCGGCGGCGCGCAACAGAGCCTCGAGCCGCGCCGCGGCGCCGGCGTCGAAACTGCCATACGCCCCGCCGGTCAAGCGCGCTATCTCCTGGAACGCGCGCCGCGCCGTCGGGTCGCCGCCTTCCTGAAACAAGAATGCCTTGACGCCGGCGAGCGCGAGTTCGCCGGCGACTTGCAAAACCCCGTCGATCCCTTCCTCCATCGCGTCGCCGACGAACACCAGCGCCGCCACCTTGCTGGCCTTGGCCTCGTCGCGCGCGTGAACCAGCACCTTGCGCAATTGGGTGGTCCCGCCGCGCACCGAGATCCCGCCCATCAGGGCGGCGAGGCCCTGCCCTCCTGAAACGAACTTGGAGGCGCGGCATTCGCCCATGCCCCGGAAATAAACGAGTTGCACGTCCAGGCCGCCTACGCCGGCGGCGGCCTCGAACATCCGCCCCTGCAGGCTCTGCGCGAGATCCCAGGTCGCCTGGCGGCTCATCGTCGCGTCCAATGCGAAGATCAGCCGGCCGCGATTTCCCGATCCGGGCGCGGGAACGCGGCGCGCCGCCTCGACAAAGGCGTCGACCTGGTCGCTGGATCCCTTCGGCGCGAGCGGCGCGC
>DASXYQ010000180.1:0-5750 GCA_036502445.1 Roseiarcus sp.
CGAACAGCGGATGCGGAAAGCTCGCGCAATCGCCGACCGCGAAAATGTCGGGATCGCTCGTGCGCAGGCGTCCGTCGACGGCGACGCCGTTGTCGATCGCAAGGCCGGCCGCGGCGGCGAGCGACACCTCCGGCGCCGCGCCGACGCCGACGACGATCGCATCGGCCTCGAGCCGCCGCCCATCGGCGAGCGTCACAATTTCGTGGGGGCCTTCGCGCGCAAAACCTGCGACGCCCGCGCCGGTGAGGATTTCGACGCCCTCGCGCTCATGCCGCGCGGCGAGGATGGCCGAAATCTCGGGCGGCGTCGCGCGTTGCAGCACGCGCGGCGCGGCTTCCACGACCTGGACGGCGCAGCCGAGTGCGCGCGCGCTCGCCGCCAGCTCCAGCCCGATGAAGCCGCCGCCGACGATCGCGATGCGGGCGCCGGGATGGAAGCGCTCGCGCAAGGCCAGCGAGTCCTCCCATGTGCGGAGCAAGAGTCCGAGTTCGGCGCCCGGCAGCGTCAAGCGCCGGGGCCGCGCGCCGGTCGCGAGCACGAGCTTGTCGTATCGAAGCGCCCGCCCGTCAGCCAGATGCACCATGCGCGTCCTCGCGTCGATCGTCGTCGCCATGACGCCGGCGACGACGTGGACGCCGAGGTCGCCCAATTGCCGCGCGTCGGCGATAACAGGCAATTCCGGCGGCGCCTCCGAGACGATCGCCGACTTCGACAAGGGCGGGCGCTCGTAGGGCGCATGACGCTCCTCGCCGATCAGCGTCAGGACGCCGTCCCAGCCCTGCTCTCGCAGCGCGACCACTGCGCGGGCGCCCGCTTCTCCCGCGCCGACGACGATGATTTCGTGCGGGTCCATATTGCGCTACGCGACGCGCAGGAAGAGGCGTCCGCCTTCGACCTTCACCGGATAGGTCGCCAGATTGACGCAGACCGGCGCGCCCTTCGCGGCGCCGGTGGTGAAATCGAAGCGGCCGTTGTGCTTGGGGCATTCGATGATCGTGCCCATCACGAGACCGTCCGCGAGATGGACCTGCTCGTGCGTGCACAGCCCGTCGGTCGCGAAATAGCGATCGTCGTCCGTGCGGTAGAGCGCGTAGGTGCGCCCTGCGTGATCGAACCGCGCAACGTCCTCGCTATCGATCTCGTCCGCTGAGCCGGCGTCGATCCATGATTCTGGCATGTGTGTGCTCCTTGATTGGCGGCGCCAAATGAAAACAACCGGTGTCATACCCGCGAAAGCGGGTATCCAGCCGTCGGGCCACGATGTGAGGACGCTCAGGAAACCCGGTGGCCGCCGCCACCGTTCGTCAAACTAGAGACAGCGTCGTGGCGTCCGGATGCTCGCGTTCGCGAGCATGACACAATTTGGCTGAGGGTGCTCACCGCGCCTCGGCCAAGGCCGGCGCGCCGACAGGCACGGAACGTGCGGAAGAAGGCAGCTCGCGCTTCACGAAATATGTCGGATCGCGCAATTGGCGCGCGAGCGCGGGCATAATTTCGCCATAGGCGGCCAAGGTGCTGGGATAAGGTGTCGGACAGTCCGCCTTTACCGCTTCATGCAGCTTCGGCAGCGCATGATAGGGGACCATCGGGAACATGTGATGCTCGACGTGATAGTTCATGTTCCAGTACACGAAGCGGAAGAACGGGTTCATGTACACGGTGCGCGAGTTCAGGCGATGATCGAGCACGTCCTCGGCCAGGCCGAGATGTTGCGTTACGCCGAAATAGAGCGTCAACCAGCCGCCGTAGAGGGAAGGCAGCCCGACGAACATCGCCGGCAGGATCGAGCGCTCGAAGAGGCAGGCGGCGACGACGAGGGCGAACAGCGCGAGATAGATGCGCGCGACGAGATAGACTTTCCCGCGCTCCATCTCCGGCACGAAAGTCGCCTCGTCTGGCGTCAGTCTTCCCGTCGCGTGCAACAGGACGTGACGAAAGAAGCTGTACGTATTCTTCAACGCGAAAATGTTGAGCAGCAGCGAGACGATGTCGGGCGGACGGGGCGTGATGATTTCGGGGTCGCGGCCGACGATGATCGTGTCGGTGTGATGGCGCGTGTGGCTCCAGCGCCAGATCGTCGGCTCGCGCATGATCATGAAGCAGGCGATGTGATAGACGACGTCGTTCATCCAGCGCGTCTTGAACGCGGTGCCATGGCCGCATTCATGCCAACGGCTGTCCGTCGCGGAGCCGTAGAGCACGCCGTAGAGCGCGAAGAAGGGGACGCACAGCCAGCTTCCCCAGAAATGAAAGGCGAGGGCGCCGCTCACCCCGAGGCCGCCGAGCCAGATGAGGGTGTCGCGGATCGCAGGGCCGTCCTTGCGGCGCATCAGCTCCTTGAGCTCCTTGCGCGGAACCGGACAGGCGTACCATTGGGCCGACGCGAGCCCCTTCTCTTCGGCTGCCCGCGAATCGGGCCCCACCAGGCTATAGTCCCGCCTCGTCGCCGCGACCGCCATGATTTCCTCTCCTCCCGACGTCAATGATCGGGCGTAACCGCTACCCGGAACCGCGCGCGGTCTCAATCGGTGCCTTGCATTTCCTATCAATTCCTATCAGGATTGCTGCCGCCTGCTTGCAAGATTGCAAATTGACGGGGCCGCCATGTCCAAACGACCGACGCTCGCCGATCTCGCCGAGGCGGCGGGCGTCAGTATCGCGACCGTCGACCGCGTCCTCAACGCGCGCCATCGCGTTCGTGAGCCGACCTCGGAGCGGGTGCTCGGCGCCGCGGAGGCGATCGGCTTCCATGCCGCGCCGCTGCTGAAGCGACGGCTGCGCGCCGAAACGCCGGTCCGCGCGTTCGGCTTTCTGCTGCAGAAGCCCGACGCCTTCTATCGTCAATTGGCCGCCGACCTCGAGGCGGCGACCGGCCGACTGGCCTCGTGCCGCGGACGGGCGGTGATCGAATACGTGACCGAGCTTTCACCCGCCGCGATCGCCGAGGCGCTGGCGCGTTTGGGCGAAGTCGCTCATGCAATCGGCGTGGTCTCGGTCGATCATCCCCGCGTCGCCGAGGCGATCGCAAGGCTCGCGGGACAGGGCAAGCCGACCTTCGCGCTGCTTTCCGACCTGACAGCGGAGGCGCGCGCGGGTTATGTCGGCCGCGACAATCGGAAGGAGGGCCGGACGGCGGCCTGGCTGATCGCCAAGGCCGCGCCCCGGCCGGGCAAGATCGCCATCATCGTCGGCAGCCATCGCTATCTCTGCCAGGAAACCGCCGAAATCTCGTTCCGCGCATGGCTGCGCGAAAACGCCCCCGGTTTTGAGGCGCTGGAGCCGCTGGTCAATCTCGAGGATTCGCGCCTCGCCCACGACGCCACACTGGAAATGATCGCCCATCATCGCGATCTCGTTGGACTTTACATTTGCGGCGGCGGCAAGGAAGGCGTCATCGCCGCCGCGCGCGAGGAGCCTCGCGAGGGCCTCGCGATCGTCTGCAACGAGTTGACGCCGAAATCGCGAGCCGGGCTGATCGACGGAGTGCTGACGGCCGTCATTCACACGCCGACTGCGCTGATGGCGGAGCGTGCGCTGGAGGCGATGGACCGCGCGATCGAGGCGGGAGGGCAGGCGACGGCGGCCCAGATCGTAGTGCCATTCGACCTGTTCCTGCCGACGAACATATAGCCAAGGCGCGACGCGCGGTCGGCAATGCGGCTAACCGCCAGCGCCCCTCACCGACCTCTCCCCCCAAAGGTGCTGGGAGAAGGACGGCAGAAAGGCGAGTTCGTCGTTCGCTCGAAAACAACGCGGTGCGGGCCCCTCTCCCCGCCCCTTTGCGGGGAGAGGTAAGGCGAGGGGCCTGGGGGATTAGCCGCGGCGCCGACCCCCTGAATCTCACTCCAGGCCTTCGACGATGCGCATATCGCGTTCGCACGAGTTGCCGAGCACGGCGAGCGCCTTTTGGTAGGCGGAGCTTTCGTGGGCGGCGATAGCCTGCTCGACGCTGTCGAACTCGATCGCAACGACGCGTTGAGCGATCCCTTTCTCGTAGGTCTTGGCGGGAACGCCTCTAGCGAGCGGCCGGCCGCCGTGGGCGGCTAAGGCCGGCCCAGCGAGCTTCGCGTACGCAGCGAGCGCCTCGGGATCAGATATAGAGTGATAGAACGTAATCCAGTATCCTTTGGCCATTCTTTTCCCTTCCGCCTATCGCAATGCCGCTGAGCGCATTCTTGGCGGGCAGGTCTAGAGCTTGTTCCAAGCCAGGGCAAATCGATCTGGCGGCGCGCAACTTCCCTGGCTGCTCGTTGGCTCCGATCGGCTTCGTCGCCTCGCTTCGCCCGTCGTCCTTTTCGCGCAAAACATTTTTTTGGAACATTCATTCTGATGTTGACGAAATTTGGAACATTTGTTACGGATCGCTTGTGGGCGCCGCAGGACCGGCGCGCTCGAGATTCAGGGAGGAGGCACAGTCATGTCAGCGATTGTCGCGACTCTCTCGCGCCTGTCTTCCGCGCTCGCTCAGCCGGGCCCGCGGCGCTGCCATTTCCAAAAATCTCACCATTCGAACCGCGCCCCCCCGCGGTTCTTGCTACACCGCGCTCTCCAGAGAAAGCGTGGCCTCCGCCCGTAAAAAGGGCGGCCGGCAATGAAAAGGCGCGACCGGGCGCCGCCAAGGAGGATGGAAACATGAAACGCCTTGCAATCGCACTGTTTGCTTCGACGGTCCTGTGCAGCCCCGCGATGGCCACGAAGATCGGCGTGTCGATGGACAAATTCGACGACAACTTCCTGACCGTCCTGCGCAACGGCATGAGCGATTACGCCAAGACCGTTCCCGGCCTGTCCCTGCAGATCGAGGACGCCAAGGATGACGTCTCCAAACAGATCAGCCAGGTTCAGAACTTCATCGCCAACAAGGTAGACGCGATCATCGTCAATCCCGTCGACACCAGCGCCACGGCCGCGATCACCAGGGCCGCCGCCGAAGCCGGCGTACCGCTCGTCTACGTCAATCGCGAGCCGACCGACGTCGACAAGCTCGGGCCGAAAGCCGCCTTCGTCGCCTCGAACGAGGCCCAATCAGGCACACTCGAGACCCAGGCGATCTGCAAGCTGCTCGGCGGCAAAGGCGACATCCTGGTGATCGAGGGCGAGCTCTCCAACCAGGCCGCCGTCCAGCGCACCAAGGACATCCACGAAGTCATCGCGACTCCTGAATGCAAGGGCATCAAGATCATCGCCGAGCAGACCGCCGTATGGGACCGCACCAAGGCGCAGAACCTGATGACCAACTGGCTCTCGAAGGGCATGAAGTTCGACGCGGTGGTCTCCAACAACGATGAGATGGCGATCGGCGCGTTGCAGGCGATGAAGGCGGCGGGCGTCGACACCAAGGCGGCGATCGTCGGCGGCGTCGATGCGACGCAGGATGCGCTCGCCTCGATGAAATCAGGCGATCTGAAAGTCACTGTGTTCCAGGACGCAGCCGGACAGGGCAAGGGCGCGGTCGACGCGGCTCTCGCGCTCGCCGCCGGCAAGAGCGTCGACAAGAAGACCTACATTCCGTTCCAGCTGGTGACGCCGACCAACATGGGCGACTTCATGAAGAAGAACTGAGGTTTCCGCGACAGCTCCGAGAGCCCCACCCCTGACCCCTCCCCGTAAAAACGGGGAGGGGAATTCACGCGGCCCTTCTTCGCCCCTCCCCGTCCTTACGGGGAGGGGCGGGGGTGGGGCGGCCGGGAGGAGAAGCGCAACCGCCATGCTCAGTCCGACGACAGCGCAATTGGTCCGCGAAAGCGGCG
>DASXYQ010000181.1:0-2654 GCA_036502445.1 Roseiarcus sp.
GCACAGTTCGAAGACCTCTTCGAGACGATGGCTGATGTAGACCACGGTGACGCCGTTCGCCTTCAGCCTGCGGATCAGCTTGAACAGCGCCGCCGCCTCCTGGCGGGTGAGATAAGCGGTCGGCTCATCGAAGATCAGGAACTTGGCGCCGCGCCGTTCGGCTCGCGTCGTCGCAACCAGCTGCTGCTGCCCGATGGTGAGCGAGGACAGGATCGCGCCGGCCGGGAGATCGAACCCGAGTTCGTCGAGCAATCTCTGGCCCTCGCGCAACATCGTCCTGTTGTCGAGCAAGCCCGCGCGGGTGCTCTCGTCGCCAAGAAAGATGTTCGCCGCCACCGTCAGATGCGGGCAGAGGACGACTTCCTGGTGGACCGCGTTGATGCCGAGGCCGATCGCCTCATGCGGACTGACCAGCGGCACGGGGGCGCCCTGCCAGCGGACCTCGCCCGAGGTGCGCGGATAGACCCCGGTCAGGAGCTTGATCAGTGTCGACTTGCCGGCGCCGTTCTCCCCGACGATGGCGTGAATTTCGCCTCGTTCGAATGCGAGATCGACCGCCTTCAGCGCATGCGTCGCGCCAAAACGTTTGTCCAGCTTTTCGAGGGCGAGAATCGTCGCTCCGGCGTCGGAAGCGGGCGGGGCAGGGGCGTCCGTGAGGGACATGGACGTTCAAACCGAGGGTGATGGATCGGAACGCCGGATCATCGCGGTTTCCCTCGGGCCATACAAGCCCCCTCCGTTTCCCGTCCCCGGTTCTTACGGGGAGGGGGCGCCCGAGGGTTTCCGGAGGCTCGAGCGCGCCATCCCCTTCCCCCTCCCCGTAAGAACGGGGAGGGGACTCGGCTTTTGTTACTTGACCTTCGGATTGAGCAACGCGTTCTGCTTTTCGCCGCCCATGTTGGCCTTGGTTATCAGGTTCGCGCCGGTGTCGACGTCCTTGGCGACTTTTTCCCCCTTCGAGACCGCGAGCGCCGTCTTGATGCCGTCGTAGCCCATGCGATAGGGGTCCTGAACGACGAGCGCGTAAATGGTGCCGTCCTTGAGAAAGCCGATCAGCTTGTCATCGGAGTCGAAGCCGATCAGCTTGATCGTGTCGGCCTTCTTGTTCTCGGCGATGGCCTGACCCGCGCCCTGCGCCATGATCAGGTTCGAGGCGAACACGCCGCGAAGGTTCGGGTTGGCGGTGATCAGATCGGTCATGATGTTCAAACCGGTCGTCGCTTGGCCGTCGGCGACTTTGTCCGCGACGAGCTTCAGGCCGGGGTACTTCGCGGCGATCTCCTCCTTGAAACCCTTCGCGCGCTGATCGAGCGAACCGACGCCGGGCAGCGAGGTGATGAGTGCGACGTCGCCCTCGGCCTTGCCGTATTTGGAGGTGATCGCTTCGGCCAAGCCATCGGCGGCGATGCGGCCGCCCTGCACGTTATCGGTGGTCAGGAACGACGTGAAGGCCTTAGAATCCGCCGCGGAGTCGATACCGATGATCGGAACCTTTTTCGCGGCCTCGTCGACAGGCTTGCCGAGCGCCTTGAATTCGGTCGGCGAGATGACGACCGCGGCGGGTTTCTCGGATACGGCGTTCTCGAGAATCGAAATCTGGCCGCTGATGTCGGATTCGGATTGCGCGCCGAGTTCGGGCACGTTGACGCCGAGATCCTTGCCCGCCTTGCGCGCGCCGGCCAGGACGATCTGCCAGTAGTTGGACGTGGTGTCCTTGACGATGATTGGAATTGTCGGTTCAGCGGCGTAGGACGCCGGCGCGGCGAACGTCGCGGCGACCGCGACTGCGGTGGCGAGTAGCAGCTTCTTCATGAAATCCTCCCTGACAGGCGCCGGACCGAACGCATGGCTGCGGCGGTCCTCGTGGCCGTCCGTCCGCTAACATGTCAGCGCGGTTCGTGGCAACTGGAATTGCGCTTTTGCGGCGCGGCGCGCCATGTTGTCATGCTCGAGAACGCGAGTCCATTCCGCGAGCATGACCACGTGTTTCGAGCGCCTTCCCGGCTGCCATGACATTCCTGTAACATCGAGTCGCCGCGATAGCTTCGCGCCGCTGTCCCATTGACCCTCCGGAGCCGAGCCATGAGCGAATCCGCCGACGCCCTCGTCATCGGCGCGGGGCTCGCCGGGCTCGTCGCGGCGAACGAACTCGCCGGCGCCGGCAAGAAAGTGCTCCTGCTCGACCAGGAGCCGGAGGCCTCGCTCGGCGGTCAGGCGTTCTGGTCGCTGGGCGGCCTCTTTCTGGTCGATTCGCCCGAACAGCGCCGGATGGGGATCCGCGATAGCCACGAACTCGCGCTGACCGACTGGATGGGGACGGCCGGCTTCGACCGCGCGGAGGACCTTTGGCCGCGCCAGTGGGCCGAGGCGTACGTCGCTTTCGCCGCCGTCGAGAAGCGATCCTGGTTGCGCGATCGAGGCATCAGGTTCTTTCCGGTGGTCGGCTGGGCGGAGCGCGGCGGCTACAACGCGATCGGGCACGGTAATTCCGTGCCTCGCTTTCATATCGCATGGGGGACCGGGACGGGCATCGTCGCGCCGTTCGCGCAGCGCGCGAGGGCGGCGGCGGAGCAGGGCAGGATCGCCTTCAAGTTCCGCCACCGAGTGACCGGGCTCGTCAAGCACGGCGGTCAGGTAGTCGGCGCGCGCGGCGA
>DASXYQ010000182.1:0-19583 GCA_036502445.1 Roseiarcus sp.
AAGCCGCTCATCGTGGGCGGCGACGGGCGGCGGGGAGTCGTCTCGACCGCTTGTTATATCGCGCGAACCTTCGGGGTGCGCTCGGCGATGCCGATGGCGAGGGCGCTGAAGCTCTGTCCGCACGCCGTCGTTCTTTCCCCCGACATGGCCAAATATTCTGGCGTCGCCCGAGAAATACGCACCCTGATGTTCGAACTGACGCCGCTCGTCGAACCGATCTCGATCGACGAGGCGTTTTTGGACCTGACCGGCTGCGAGGGCGTTCACGGGGCAGGGGCGGCCTCGACGCTCGCCAGGTTCGCGCGCCGCGTCGAGATCGAGATCGGCGTGACCGTCTCCGTCGGCCTCAGCTATTGTAAATTTCTCGCCAAGCTCGCCTCCGAAATCGACAAGCCGCGCGGCTTCGCCACGATCGGGCGCGAGGAAGCGCGCGCCCGGCTGGCGCCGCTGAGCGTCGACCGGCTCTGGGGCGTCGGCAAGATCGCGGGGCAGCGCTTGAGAGGTCTCGGCTTCGGCGTGATCGGCGAATTGCAGGCGCTCGAGCCAGCGGCGGCCGTCGCGCGTCTGGGCGAAGACGGGCGACGGCTCTGGCGCCTCGCCAACGGCATCGACGATCGGCGCGTCACGACCGAACGCGAGACCAAGAGCATCTCCGCGGAAATCACCTTCGAGCACGATGTCGGCGACGCCGCCGAGCTTTCGCGAGCGCTGCTCGGCCTCTGCGAACGCGTCGCCGAGCGGCTGAAGCGGGCAGGGCTGGCGGCGGCCGGCGTCACTTTGAAATTGCGCACGCCCGATTTCAAATTGCGCACGCGCAGCCGCACCGGCCTGACGCCGACGCAATTGGCGCCGCGCCTGTTCGGAACCGCACGCGCCTTGCTGGAAGCCCAGCCTGCGGGTGAGCGTTATCGCCTGATCGGAGTGGCCGCGGCGGACCTGAAGCCCGGCGCGGACGCGGACGAGGTCGACCTGATCGAAGGCGATCGGCGTCGCGAGAAGGCTCGCGAATCGGCGATCGACGCCTTACGCGAGAGGTTCGGCTCCGGCGCGGTCGTGCGCGGCCTCGCTTTCAAGCCATCCGCGCCCGGGAGAGGATGACGCGGGAAAAGGCCAGCCTCACTTGGCGCAGGTGTGGGTCGGCAGCCATTCGAGTCTAGTGAGCTTGGCCGTCAGCACGAACGCGCCGTAATCGAGCTTCAGAGTCCCCGAGACGCCGTTCTCATAAAGATCGAACGAAAGCACATATTCCGGCGGCGCATCCTTGGAAGACTCGTCGAAATAAGAGACCGACACGGGCCAGCGCCGCATCTTGCCCAGCGCCTCCGCGGTCGCCGCGTCGGGCCCGGGGGTCGTCGCCTCCTTGCCGATGACCGTGAGCGTGGCGAACACCTTCTTGCCCGTGTCCGAGCCGTCATAAACTCGCGCTTCCATCGTGCCGCCGCCCTCCCGGGCTTTGGCGATGATCCGCTCGACGTGCTGCGTGGGAAAAAGCACGTCCTTGCCGATGTCGATCTTTTCCGCCGCCGGTTTCGTCAGCTTGATCGTCGTGCCGCCGCCGTCGCCGCGCGCGGCCGAGCCTGCGATCGACGGCGCGGGCTCGCCCAAACTTTGTGAATTGATCTGGAATGTCAGACTTTTCCCGCCGCCGTCCTCGAACGTGAGAGCGCGAATGTCGGATGAGATCGGGTTGCCTTCGTTGCGTTGGAGTTCGGTCAGTTGGCGAAAATTCGAGGCGTAGCCTTCGCAGGAGGAGCCACGAAATTCGTACGCGATCAGCCCCGAAGCGGCGATCGGTGTCTGGCCGCTCGGCGGACGGCTCGAGTCGGTGTCGGAGAGCGAAATTTCATAGGCCGCGCGATGCGAGGCCAGCGGCATCGCGGCTTCCGCGCGCGCCGCAGCGGCCGAGATCGCAAGGACCAAGATCGCGACCGAAGCTTTCGGATGCGAAAATCTCAACTTCATCAGATATCCCCGACATCGTTCGCAGGCGTTGGATCGGACCTTGTCATCGCAGTTTCCGGCGCTTTCGTGGCAACTGCGGGCCGAGTTCAACTTTCGTCCGACTCGCCGACCGGGCCCCATGCCCGCTCGAGCGGCGCCGGCTCGAGCGCTTCCTCGTCCGGGCGCAACGCGTCCGCGTCGTTGGGCTGAGGCACGCCGAAGCCGGCGGGCAGTCGACCCTCGAACAAGCCTGCGCCCTGCAATTCGTCGAGACCGGGCAGGTCGCCGATCGTATCGAGACCGAAGTGAACCAGAAAGGCCGGCGTCGTGCCATAGGTTATCGGGCGTCCGGGGGCTTTTCGGCGCCCGCGCATGCGCACCCAGCCCGCCTCCATCAACACATCGAGCGCCCCCTTCGAAACGGCGACGCCGCGGATGTCCTCGATATCGGCGCGCGTCACCGGCTGGTGGTAGGCCACGATCGCGAGCGTCTCGATCGCCGCGCGCGACAGTTTGCGCTTTTCCTGCTCCTCGCGCGCGAGGAGCCAGGCGAGATCCGGCGCGGTGCGGAACATCCAGCGTCCCGCCGCGCGCACGAGGTTGACGCCTCGTCCGGCGTAGAGGCGCTGCAACTCGCTCATGACGCCGGCTACGTCGCAGCCATCAGGCAGTCGAGCGGCCAACACGGCCTCCTCGACAGGCTCGGCGGCGGCGAAAACCAGCGCCTCCACGACGCGGACGTCGTCCTGCTGGAACCGCCGCTGCGCGGGGTCCTCAAAAAGCTGCGTCACAGCGCCCATCATCGATCCTGCTGCGTTTCTCGATCTCACGCTTCAGCCCCGGCGTCAGGGGCCGCCCGCGCCGATGCGGCGAGGGCGCGCACATAGAGCGGCGCGAAGGCGCGCTCTTGTCTGAGCTCCATCAACCCTTCGCGCACCAGTTCGAGCGAGGCCGAGAAGGACGAGGCGCGCGCGCTGCGGCGCATTTTCGGTTCGACGCCCCAAGCGATCAGCCAGCTCTCGAGGTCGGTCCATTCCACGGTCTGGCCGAGCAGCCGGGTCAGCATCTCGCGCGCCTCGGCGAGCGACCAGACCTCGCGCTTTTGGAAGCGGACATGCGCGCGCGCGCGTTTCTGGGTCTGGCGCGCGTAAGCCGAAAGCAGATCGTATAGCGTCGCCTCGAACGTGATCTTCGGCGCCGCCGACGCGATCGGCTCGGGCGCGCCGCGTGCAAAGACGTCGTAGCCGATACGAGGCCGGCCGATCAGCAGCTCGGCCGCGCGTCGGATTTGCTCGAGTCGACGCAGGCGTCGCGCGAGCGCGTCCGCGAGCCCAGCCGCATCCTCCGCCTCCGCCTTCGGCGGAACGGGGAGCAGGAGGCGCGATTTCAGGTAGGCGAGCCATGCGGCCATGACGAGATAATCGGCGGCGAGTTCGAGCCGCAGTTCGCGCGCGGCCTCGACGAAAGCGAGATATTGGTTGGCGAGTTCGAGGATCGAAATGCGGACGAGATCGACCTTCTGGCGCCGTGCGAGCTCCAGCAGCAGGTCGAGCGGACCTTCGAAGCCGTCGAGATCGACCTTGAACGCGGGCTCGCCGGCCCCGCGGTCGGCTTCGAAATCATCCTCGAGCGCGGACGCGCCAGCCATTCGAATCGCCTCTCATCATCCCTCCAGGACCATGGCGCGCGACCGCCCCCGCCGCAAGCTGACATCCGCGCGCATCCACCGCTCGCGCCGGCGACCGGATGCGCAACAGCTGTCTCTGCAACGTCGAGATTTTCAGCCCTTGACGCCGGGGGTCGGCTCAATCCGGTGCGCGAGGCTAGTTTCGGCGATATGGGCAGCATTCGAGTAGCGATCAGAACCACCGGCATCTCGGTCACAGGTCGAAATATATGTGATTCTCCCAGGGCGACGCCAATCTCTACCGCGTCAGCGTCGCTAAATTGTGTCGGTAATCCAACATTCGCTCTTAACCGTGGTCATAAAGGTAAATAATCGGTTTCGCTGCGAGGTCGATCCTTATCGATTGTAATCGCGGAGCGTCCGGATACTGTCATCGTCGTCGGTCAATATGACTGCGCCGACAAACCCCGCGGGTCGCCCGGGTCCGCCGCATCTCCCGGGTCCGTGGGGTCGGCCGGTCTGGGGCAGCTTAGGATTGGCCTCCACGAAGCTGTCTCGGACCGGCCACTATTTTCGCCCCTGTAGCCGCCTCTTTCAGCTCATCATGCACGGGCTTGATCCGTGCATCCAGGGCCGACGTCCAAGAGTGTTTACCCAAGGCGCCGCCTCAGCGCCCGGCTCGAGGCTGGGCATGACGGGAAGCGTCGCCTCTTCTCAATATCGCCGCAACAGGCTGACCAGCTTGCCCTGGATGCGCACGCGGTCGGGACCGAATATGCGCGTCTCGTAGGCGGAATTGGCCGCTTCGAGCGCGATCGAAGCGCCGCGGCGCCGAAGGCGTTTGAGCGTCGCTTCCTCATCGTCGATCAGCGCGACGACGATATCGCCGGTCTCCGCGGTATCCTGCTTGCGAATGATCACGGTGTCGTTGTCGTGGATCCCCGCTTCGACCATCGAATCCCCGCGAACCTCGAGCGCGAAATGCTCGCCCCCGCCGAGAAAATCGGCTGGCATGGCGAGGGTCTGCGTGCGGGTCTGGATCGCCTCGATCGGCGTGCCGGCGGCGATGCGGCCCATGATCGGCACCATCACTGGATGATTTTCGTTCTCGCCGGTCGCAGAGGGCGGGCGCATCCGGCCGAGATTCCCGGGAATGACGCTCGGGGAGAATTTCTGCGGCCGCGCCTGGGCGACAGTCGCGGATTCGGGCAGACGCAGCACCTCGATCGCGCGCGCGCGATTGGCGAGTCGCCGGATGAAGCCGCGCTCCTCCAGCGCCATGATCAGCCGATGAATGCCAGACTTGGAGCGTAGATCGAGCGCCTCCTTCATCTCGTCGAAGGAAGGCGGCACCCCCTCCTCTTGCAGGCGCTCGTGAATGAAACGAAGCAATTCGCTCTGCTTCCTGGTCAGCATGGCAGTCTCCCGAACGGTGTGGCGCGAATCAACGGCAGCGAACGACTTGACGCGAGAATCGCTGCGAAGCGTAAACAGATCACGAACATGTGCCTATATGTTCGCTTTGCGTTCCGCAAGAGGACAAAGCCTGCAAAACGATCTGACGCGGGAGCCGCCATGCTCACAGCACCGGATCAGATCTGGGTCGCGGACATCGCCTACATCCGTTTAGCGGATGAGTTCGTCTAGAGCGAAACCCAATTACAGTAACACGCCAATATTTGGTCATGGGGGAGGTCGACGACAAGCAATGCGACGGTCGTGGGCCTTCCAGCTCAGGTCTCCGGGGCTGGCCCGATCAGCCGTCGGACGACCGGCGCCAGCACCGGGTGGCAAGCTGCGACGACCAGGATGCCACCGAAGACGCCAACCATTCGATCGATCGCCGGCACGATGTCTGAGCTCGGCGCGGCGCCCTGAACCATGGCCAGCACAATCGCGACGCCCGCCTGCTGGCCGACGTAGGACGCATCTCCAGAACCCCGGTAAACATGCCCGCAGACGAACAACCCGGCCGCCGGAGCGGCGTCTCGGAGCTCGACCTCGGCCGTCATGTCGGGCAAATCCTCGCTGCTATGACCCCGGCCTCGCTCGAAGATCTGCGACATCCCAGCCTTTCATGCAAGCTCGCGTCATCGGCGCGGACCGCACGTTGGTCCGAGCGGCCGTACGCCAAGCTGAAGGCGTTGGAGCGGCGATGCCGACGGGCAGCAGCGCCGGGGCGGCACTCGCCTCCGGAAGTTGCGGCGGCAGGCCCTCAGAATTCGTGTTGCGGCATTGCGGTGGCTGGCCAGCGCCTTCGGCTTTGCCCGGCTCGTTGTAGTTCGCTTTTCGTTCTGGTCTCCGCTGTGGTAGACAGACTGCAACCCAAACGATTCGGAACCCCAACCCCGCATGACCGACGACCTGTTTGGCGGCCCGCCGCCGCCCCGTAAGATTCCGCCCGCCAAGGGCAAGCCGGCGCCCCGCGCGGGCACGCCCGGAGAGGGCGAATACAACGCGTCCTCGATCGAGGTGCTGGAGGGACTGGAGCCGGTGCGGCGCAGGCCGGGTATGTATATCGGCGGCACCGACGCCAACGCGATGCACCATCTGTTCGCCGAAGTCATCGACAATGCGATGGACGAGGCGGTCGCGGGCCACGCCACCTTCATCGAGGTCGTCATGGAGGAGGGCGGCTGGCTCGCCGTCACCGACAACGGCCGCGGCATGCCGGTCGATCCGCATCCAAAATTCCCGGGCAAATCCGCGCTCGAGATCATCATGACCAAGCTGCACGCGGGCGGCAAATTCGACAGCGGCGCCTACGAGACCTCGGGCGGCCTGCACGGCGTCGGCGTCTCCGTCGTCAACGCGCTCTCTGCGCGAACCGAGGTCGAGGTCGCGCGCGGGCAGACGCTCTATCGCCAGTGCTTCAAGCGGGGCGAGCCTTTGAGCAAGCTGGAAATCGTCGGCAAGGCGCCCAACCGGCGCGGCACCAAGGTGCGCTTCCTGCCCGATCCCGAGATTTTCGGCGTCAGCGCGAGGTTCGATCCGGCGCGCATCTTCAAAATGACGCGCTCCAAGGCGTATCTCTTCGGCGGCGTCGAAATCCGCTGGCGCTGCGCGCCGGCCTTGCTGGATGCGCAAGGCAAAACGCCGCCCGAGGCGGTGTTTCACTTCCCCGGCGGCCTCAAGGATTATCTCGCGGCCGACATCGAGGGCCAGGGCATGGTCGTCGATCAGCCGTTCACCGGCAAAGTGGAGAAGTCGGGCAAGCACGGCTCGGTCGAGTGGGCGGTCGCCTGGCTCGCCGCCGAGGATGGGTTCGTCCATTCCTACTGCAACACGATTCCGACGCCGGATGGCGGCACGCACGAGGCGGGCCTGCGCATGGCGCTGCTGCGTGCGTTGAAGGACCACGCCGAGCGCATCGGGCAGGCCAAACGCGCTTCCGTCCTGACGACCGACGACGTCATGTCGGGCTGCGCCGCGCTGGTCTCGGTCTTCATCCGCGAGCCGGAATTTCAGGGCCAGAACAAGGGCCGGCTACAGACCGCCGAAGCCGCGCGCATCGTCGAGACAATTCTGCGCGATGCGTTCGATCACTGGCTGGCCGCGGCGCCGAGCCAGGCGCTGCGGCTGCTCGACTTCACGGTGGAACGCGCCGACGAGCGGCTGCGCCGGCGCGCGGAGAAGGACATCGCGCGCAAGACCGCCGTGCGCAAACTGCGGCTGCCCGGCAAGCTCGCTGATTGCTCCAACACTTCGGCGCAGGGCTCCGAACTGTTCATCGTCGAGGGCGACTCCGCTGGTGGTTCGGCCAAACAGGCGCGCGACCGCGCTTCGCAGGCGATCCTGCCGCTACGCGGAAAAATTCTCAACGTCGCCTCGGCGACGCGCGACAAGCTCGCGGGGAATCAGCAGCTTTCCGATCTCATGCAGGCCCTGGGCGTCGGGTCGGGATCGCACTACAAGTCCGCCGATCTGCGTTATGACAAGATCATCATAATGACCGATGCCGACGTCGACGGCGCGCACATCGCTTCGTTGCTGATCACGTTCTTCTATCGGCAGACCCCGAAGCTGATCGACGAAGGCCATCTCTATCTCGCGGTGCCGCCGCTCTATCGACTGACGCAGGGGGCCAAGTCCATTTACGCGCGCGACGACGCCGACAGGGAACGGCTTATGAAGAGCGGTTTTTCCGGGCGCGGCGCGATCGAGGTCAGCCGCTTCAAAGGACTCGGCGAAATGCCGATGCGCGATCTGCGGGAAACCACGATGGATCCGGCGAGGCGCACATTGCTGCGCGTCGCGATCGCTCCCGACGACGGCGCGCGCACCGCCGACACGGTCGACCGGCTGATGGGCTCAAAACCAGAGGCGCGCTTCGCCTTCATCCAGGAACGGGCGCCGCAGTCGCGCGAACTCGTCGATATTTGAGCGGCTCGGCAACGGTTCGTTTACTCTGCCGCGCTTAGTAAGGAGGCGACGCCGCTGGCTCTTCGAGACCGAAAGAATGGAAATGGATTCCGAGACGCGCGCCGGCCCGCGCATGGTCGGCTTCGCCGCCATATGGGCGGCCGTGATCGCGGTGACCTGTGTGTTGATTGGCGAGGGCGCCGCGCAATACTCGAGCCTGAACCCGCCGACGAGCGGCGGCCAGGTCGCCTGCGGCAGCTCAGCAGAAACGGCGCGGCCCAATTTCAACACGATAGACTTTGCGACGACGGGCTCGATCAATGATCAGACGATCGTCGTCAGCCCTTGCACCGGCGAGCCAACCCCGCCGTGAGGACGGCGCAGCCACGATCAACAGAGATTCTGCCCAAAAATACCTCACGAATGATCTAGCAAAATCGAAGAGAGCGTGGTAATTCTCCACGGCTCGGCGACATCGTGGCGCGATCGGCCGGGCAGGTTTGGGCGATGCGGAAGCAAATAGGGGATTCGACCCAGTCGATGGCCCGGTGGCGACGGCGATACAGGCCTTGGCGGAGCTGCGCCTATTTCCTAGATATTTCAATCGCGTCTTTGTGCGCTGGAGCGCAGTCGTGGCGCGCTCGCGCCTCTGTTTTTTTTCTGAAATTGAGCGCGGCGGGTCGCGCCAACATGAAGTTTCGCCGTCACTCGGCGGGACAGCGGGGCATTTTCCGTAGAGGCGGAAGCGCTTCCGAGGTACTTATTGGGCGGAGATTTGGGGTCACATGAGCAAGGGTAAGGATTTCAGGGCGCCTCGCAAGCGCGGATTCGACGACGATGGGCCAATGCCCTTCGAGCCGAAGACGCGCAGTTCGCGCACCTTCGGGGGCGGTCCCGACAGCGGTTTTGGCGGCGCGTCGTTGGGCGGTCCGGGTGGAGCGGCGGCGCCGCCGGTCAGCGGACCGACGGTGGACGCTGTGGTGAAGTGGTTCAAAGCGGATAAGGGCTACGGCTTCGTCGAGTTGGCCGGCGGCCAAGGCGACGCGTTCCTGCACGCCAACGCGTTGCACGCATCGGGCCACGAGACGGTTCCGGCGGGCGCCAAGTTGCGCGTGATCGTCGGCGCCGGCGCCAAGGGCGCGCAGGTCACCCGGGTCGTCGAAGTCGACGCGGCCGGCATCGTGGAGGCGCGCCCGCAACGCTCGTTCTCCTCCGACGCGCCACGGCCGCCGCGCCGCATGGCGCCCGATCCGTCGAGCGCGGTCCCCGTCAGCGGCAAGGTCAAATGGTTCGACGACGCCAAGGGTTTCGGCTTCGTCGCCAGCGACGACGGCGGCAAGGACGTGTTCGTGCATATCTCCGTGCTCGGCCCCGCCGGCATCTCGCATCTGGCCGAGGGCCAGCAAGTGAACATGCGCGTCGTCGATACGCCCAAGGGCCGCGAAGCGATTGCGCTTTCGCTGTGAGAAGATGACCGGTCCGGGGGCATCGCCCCGCCGTGCGCGCGCGTGCGAACGGCGGATCTTTTTTTGAGATGCGGCCGTCGCGCGAAATTGGACGCCTGATCGAAATCATGGCGGCGCTCCGGACCCGTGGGTCCGGCTGTCCGTGGGACCTCGAACAGACCTTCGCCACGATCGTCCCCTTCACGCTCGAGGAAGCCTATGAAGTCGCCGACGCGGTCGAGCGCGGCGATTTCACTGATTTGCGCGACGAACTCGGCGATCTCCTGCTGCAAGTCGTCTTCCACGCCCGTATGGCGGAAGAGGAGGGCCGCTTCGAATTCGGCGACGTGGTCGAGGCGATCACCGCCAAGCTGATCCGTCGGCATCCCCATGTTTTTGCGGACGCGCGCGAGCTTTCGCCCGACGAGGTCAAGGCGCTCTGGGGTCAGATCAAGGCGCGGGAGCGCGCGGGCGACGGCGCTGACGGCCCCCGAGGCGTCCTTTCCGGCGTGCCGCTCGCCCTGCCTGCGCTGACCCGCGCCCTCAAGTTGCAGGAAAAGGCCGGCAAGGTCGGGTTCGACTGGGCGGAGGCGCGCTCCATCCTCGCCAAACTGCGGGAGGAGCTCGACGAGATCGAGACCGAAATCGCGGCGGGCGACGCCAACGCCGCCGCGGGCGAAATCGGCGACCTCTTGTTCGCCGTCGTCAATCTCGCGCGCCATCTCAGCGCCGACCCCGAAGCCGCGCTACGCGCGACCAGCGCCAAGTTCGAACGGCGCTTCGGCCATATCGAAGCGCGCCTCGCCGCCGAAGGACGCGCCCCCGCTCGAGCGAGTCTCGACGAGATGGAAGCGCTATGGGCGGAGGCGAAGAAGAACGAGCGTGCGGGATGACCGCCTATGTCGCCCTTTTGCGGGGCGTGAATGTCGGCGGCGCGCGCGGGTTGCCGATGATCGCTTTGCGGGCGCTGTTCGAAACAGCCGGGGCGCTCGGGGTCGAGACGCTGATCCAGAGCGGCAATGTCGTCTTCGAAAGTCGCGAGCATAGCGGCGCGGATATCGTCGCCGCCGTGGGCGCGGCGATCTCGCGCGAATTCGGCTTCGATGCGCCGATCGTGCTGCGGAGCGCCGAGCAATGGCGCGCGCTGATCGATGGCAATCCGTACCTGCGACGCGACCTCGATCCGAAAACGCTCCACGCAGCTTGCCTTTCCGCCCGACCTGAGCCGGCGCGGGCCGCGCGGCTGGATCCTCGCCGCTCGCCGCCCGACGAATTCGAAGTGCGCGGGGAGACGATCTATCTCAACCTCCCCAACGGCGTCGCCCGCTCGAAACTCACCAACGCCTGGTTCGATTCGACGCTCGGCGTGGTTTGCACGATGCGGAATTGGGCGACAATCACGCGACTGGCGCAATTGTTGGAAGCGCGGGCGAGCTGACGACGCCAACTGCTGGCGGTCTTGCTGATCTGACTCGGCCGCCCTCAGTACGCGACGTGCATGACCTCGCCGCGCCGTTCCGGGCTGAAGCGGATCACGATGACGATGGCGATTGCGACGACCCCCGCGACCAGCGCTAGCGCGAACCCGTAATCGCCGCCCGACGCCTCGGCGATCTTGGCCTGGAACGGGCCGTTGTAGGAAGCGAGGAAATTGCCTGCCTGGTAGACGAAGCCCGGCAAGGTCGCGCGCACCGGGCCCGGCGAGAGTTCATTGAGATGGGCGGGAATGACGCCCCAAGCGCCCTGGACGCTGACCTGCATGATGAACGCGCCGATCGCGAGCAAGACGGGCGTTGACGAATAGGCCCATAGCGGCAGCGCTGGCAGCGCGATGAGCGCAGCGATCGTGATCGCGTTGACGCGGCCGATCTTCTCCGAAACGAAGCCGAACACCAGCCCACCCGCGATGGCGCCGAGGTTGGCGACGATCGATATCCAACTGACGGTGGTATGGTCGAACCGATGCTGCTTTTGCAGGAAGGTCGGATAGAGGTCCTGCGTTCCGTGACTGAACAGGTTGAAGCACATCATCAGGACGACCGCGTAGAGCGCAATGCCCCAATTGGCGCGCAAAGTGGCGATCAGCTTCGGCTTTGGGGACCCCTGAGCCACGGCGAATGCGGGCGACTCCGGCACATGCGAGCGAATGAACAGCACGACGAGCGCGGGAAGAAAACTGAGAAGGAACATCGCGCGCCAACCGATGGTCAAGCCGCCGAAGCTGCGCTGATAGATGAGGCCGTAGGCGATAGAGGCGAGCAGATAGCCGGTGGGATAGCCGCATTGCAGCATGCCGGACACCACGCCGCGCGCCCGCGGCGGTATCGATTCCATCGCCAGCGAACTGCCGAGGCCCCATTCGCCGCCCATCGCGACGCCGAACAGCGCGCGCAACAAGAGGAACATCCATAACGTAGGCGCGAAGGCGGCGAGGGCCCCGACCACGGAGTAGGAGACGATGTCGAGCATGAGGATCGGCTTGCGGCCGAACCTGTCGCCGAGGCGGCCGAAGACGAAGGCGCCGACGAAGCGCATGGCGAGCGTGAGAAATAATGCGTAGGAAACGTCCGAAACATCGACGCCGAATTCCTTCGCGATATCTCCCAACAAGAAGACGAGCAGAAAGAAATCGAAGGCGTCGAGCGTCCAGCCGAGGAAGGCGGCGAGGACGGTTTTCTGCTGTTCGCTCGTCAGATTCACGGGCTCCCCTCGCGGCCGGAATAGACGCCGCTCGTTTCAGCGCCGAGCCGCGCCTCTGGTCCGCGCTCTCGCGGCGAACTCAGCCTCGAGACACTCGTCTGGACGCGCGGCCGCGACGTGCCTGGCGCGCCTCAACGAACGGATGATGTGTCCGCGGCGCGGCAACCGCGAGCCGCCGCCGGTCGTCGGCAGGGCACAGGCGGCTTAGCTCGCGACGCAGCGTTCTAGTCGGGCCAGCAACGCGCTCTTAGGCAGATTTCTACCGATAAACACAAGCCGCGATTCGCGGACTTCTCCCTCAGACCAAATCCGACCGGCGTCGGACGCCATCATCATGTGAACGCCCTGGAATACGACGCTGTGATCGAACCCCGCGAATTCCACGACACCTTTGTAGCGCATCAGGTCGCGCGCATGCTCGGCGATGATGTCGCGGAAGAACGCCTGCAACCTCGCCGCGTCGAGCGGTCGAGTACTCGTGAACGCAAATGACTTAACGTCATCGTTGTGCTCGTGATGGTCTTCTTCGTCGAGGAAGCCGGGCTCGATCTCGAGAATGCTGTCTAGCGAAAAGCCGCCCACGTCGATGACGTCCGCAATCGGGGTCTCGCCGAAATGCACGGGCTTCATCGGCGCGCGGGGGTTGATCCGCACCAGGCGAGCGCGCAAATCTGTGAGTTCATCGGCGCTGACGAGGTCTGTCTTGCTCAGCAGAATTCGATCGGCGAAGCCCACCTGTTCCTGCGCCTCGTGGAAGGCGTCGAGTTGCTCCGAGGCGTGCTTGGCGTCGACGACAGTCAAAATGGCGTCAATCGCATAATAGGCTGATATATCCTCATCGATGAAGAATGTCTGCGCGACCGGACCCGGATCCGCTAACCCGGTTGTCTCTATGATGACCCGATCAAACGCCTCGGGCTTCGACTCGCGGCGCTGCCGCAATTCGCCGAGTATGCGAACCAGATCACCGCGAACGGTGCAGCAGATACAGCCGTTGTTCATTTCAACAATCTGCTCGGCGCCGCTGTCGATGATCAGGTCGTTGTCAATTCCCTGTTCGCCGAACTCGTTCTCGATAACGGCGATTCGCTCGCCATGGCGTTCGCGCAGGATCCGATTGAGCAACGTGGTCTTGCCTGCGCCAAGGAAACCCGTGAGAATGGTCACTGGTACCTTGCGAGAGGCGGCAACGGGCGCCAGCGTCGTCATTTCAGCACATGTGCGACGCCGGTCACCCCGAGAGCGAAGCCCCGGGCGGCAATTTGCTCTTTCGAAGTCAGGCCCTTCTCAGTCATCATGCGCTCCGCGGCGTCTAGCCACTGCTCGTAATACGTCTTGGGAACCCCGCCGGCGGCTTCCACAGCGGTCGCCGCGGCAACCTCCTTGGAAAAGCATTCAACCCATTCCTGCCATGTAAAGCGACCCGCATCCGTCAATTTGACGACGATGGCGAAGGCTTTCGCCTCCCAAGGCTCGGCGAACGCGACGTTGGGGTCGTCGCGGACGGGCAACGATTTGCACAGCAATCGTGAGCTGGAGTTGGAGTCCATGCCGTGCGACGTCTTCAATCGAGGTCCAAATAGTCATCGAACACATCGACGCGCAGCGTGTCGCGCTCGGACGCGGTGGCGCCCCAAACTTCACGCGCCGTGAAACGGACGCTGTAGCAATGCTGCGCCTTATCGCCGAGACCGTGCGCATGCGTATCCGGGAACGCGAATACGCCGTAGTCTGTCTCGACTATGCCGCGCTTACCGCGAAGGTATCCCGGCAGTCTCGTATGGGTTAGCGGGTTGTGGTTGCGCACGCGCACCCGATCGCCCACGCGGAAGCGCGGAGCCACGTGCTTGTTCACACGAGCCGTGGCTCCGGTGGCGACAACAACGGGAACGATATCGGCGGTGAGCAGCATTATTCCGCTTCCTTCCGCAACAGCGCGACGCGGGCGTCTAGTTCCTCCCGCGTGACGATACCGCGCTTGATCAGCAATGCCTCGAACGCGAATAGCCAATGCTCGTAGTATGACGATTCCAGATAGTGCGCGGGCTCGATGTGCTCGATCGCATGACGGAATTCGTCTACGGTGTAACCGGCGAAAACGTAAGTTGCGCCGAACAGTCCGAAGGCGCGGCCTTCCCATTCCTCATGGAAGACGGGCTCGTTTTCCTCGGGGGCGATCGGCCCTATGCCGTGCATCCCGCCGATATCATGGATACCGTGCATGGTTTAGGTCCTTTCCGCGCGGCTAAATCCTGGTGACGCCGATCATCGAGTCGCGCGTGACCAACTCGGCCAATTTCTCTTCACTCAGGTTTTCGGTCCCCGACGGGCGCTCGGGCAACACGAGATAACGCAACTCCGCGGTAGTGTCCCAGATACGGACTTCGACCGTGTCGGGGAGTTCGGTTCCGAACTCCTTCAGCACACTACGGGGATCGCTGACAGCGCGAGCGCGATAGGGCGCCGACTTGTACCAGTTCGGCGGAAGACCCAGAGTCGGCCAAGGGTAGCAGGAGCATAAAGTGCAGACGACAAGATTGTGGACCTCGGGCGTGTTTTCAACCACGACCATGTCCTCGCCTTGAAGGCCAGAAAATCCGAGTTCCTTGATCGCCGCGGTTGCGTCAGTCATCAAGCGTTGCTTGTAGGCCGGATCCGCCCAGGCCCGAGCGACAACCTTGGCCCCATTGCGCGGCCCAATCTTATGCTCATAGGTATCGACAAGCGCATCGAGCGCTTTCGAATCGATCAGGCCTTTTTCAGCGAGAATCGCTTCGAGCGCGCGCACGCGGAGCGCGGGCTCGGACTCCGGCTTGGCGTTATGCGGGACAGGCATTGAATTTCCCCGTTCTCCAGGATCTGGACCGGATTCGCCGGCTTGCCTCTGTGGCCGTCGCGGCTCGAGTTTATTTCATTGGGAAAATACATCGGAGTCAAGAGGCGGCGGAAAGGCCAAATGCACAAACACGAGCAAGCGCGGTTTCGTCTTCGACGAGCGGAATCGTCACGTCGGCGCCGAGCGCCTCGACAGACTTCAAGGCGTCGGCGTTGCGGGCGATCGCGATGACCTTTTCGGCGCCGAAATGCTTGGCGATCTGGACGGCGAAGCGGCCCGCAGCGCGGTCGAGCGCTTTCCGGCGTGCGCCCGGCGCGGCGGCCGGGCTCGCCGCCGTCGGGTTGACGACCTCGCTCGCCGCCGCGCGGCAGGATCGAAGTCCGCGCCCTCTTCGCGGTCGCGGATTTCACCGACGCGCGCATCGCGGCATTGATCGAGGGCCGGAGGGCGGCTCGAGAACAGCCGCAGCTTTGGCGTTGCACGGGATTGCCGAGAGGCTCCGACCATGGTTACTCGTCGGACAACGAGGCCCCGAGTCGCCGCGCCGA
This sequence comes from Roseiarcus sp., assembly GCA_036502445.1. Lineage (GTDB taxonomy): Bacteria > Pseudomonadota > Alphaproteobacteria > Rhizobiales > Beijerinckiaceae > Roseiarcus. The sequence goes on from DASXYQ010000182.1 coordinate 15,460, forward strand.
GGGAGGGAACATGAGACTGGCCCAGATCACCGACGAGAAAGACAAGCGCGCGCTGGTCGTCACCGCGCGCGGCGAAAGCCGGCTCGTGAAGGGCGCCCGCACGACGCTAGAGCTCGCCAAGCAGGCCGTCGAGGCCGGCGCGCCCTTGCGCAAGCTGATCGCCGACCGCGGCGTCGGCAAGCCGGTCGATCTCGCCGCCGCGGTGAAGGAGAAGCGGGTTCTCCCGCCGATCGACCACCCTGATCCCGCGCATGTCTACGTCACCGGCACCGGGCTCACGCACCTCGGCTCGGCCGAGGGGCGCGACAAGATGCACAAGAACCTCGAGGACCCTTCCACCCTCACCGACTCGATGCGGATGTTCAAGCTGGGCCTCGAGGGCGGCAAGCCGGGGAAGCGCGCGGCCGGGGTCCAGCCCGAATGGTTCTACAAGGGCGACGGCTCGACGCTGGCGCCGCCGGGCGGCGATCTCGTCAGCCCGAGTTTCGCGCTCGACGGCGGCGAGGAGCCGGAGATCGTCGGCGTCTACGTTATCGACCCCGAGGGCGCGCCGGTGCGCGTCGGCTTCGCGCTCGGCAACGAATTCTCCGATCACGTCACCGAGCGGGAGAACTACCTCTACCTCGCCCATTCCAAGCTGCGCCCGTCGAGTTTTGGCCCCGAGCTCCTGGTCGGCGATCTCCCGCTCGACGTCCAGGGCGTCTCGCGCATCCGCCGCGGCAAGACGGTCGTGTGGGAGAAGCCGTTCCTGTCGGGCGAGCAGAACATGTCGCACGCGGTCGCCAACCTCGAGGCGCACCATTTCAAATACGCCCTGTTCCGCCGCCCCGGCGACGTCCACGTGCATTTCTTCGGCACCGCGACGCTCTCGTTCAGCGAGGGGATCAAGCCGGAGAAGGGCGACTGGTTCGAGATCGAAGCCGAAGCGTTCGGCCTGCCGCTGCGCAACCGGCTCGCGGTCGGGAAGGCCGAGAAGGTGAAGCTGCGGGCACTGTAAGGGGGGGCGCCCGTTTCAGTTCTGCATGCAGCCCTTTCAAGACCCTGGGCGCCTTTTTCTGTAACTTTTGGGCACTATTGAACACTTGTATAGCGTGTTTATTGACGCTAGTGGTGGTTGCAAATTTATCCCCTCACGAATTTATTCAAGCACGAATTTATTTGACAATGAATAAATTCGACGACCCGATACGGAGACTAACCATGCACGATCGAAGCGTTGAACGGCGGTAACTACGACGCGTTCTCATGAGCGGGGCGAGCGTTCAGATGTTCGCCCCGCGCCGCATCGGCAAGACATGGCTGATGAACGAGCTCGCCAAAGACCTCCGCAACGAGGGCTGGATCACGATCATCGTCGATGTCGAGGGGATGCGAACCGAAGAGGAATTTCTTCGCGCACTTGCGGAGGCGACCGCCTCCCGCGGCGAGCTTGCGGACTTGCCGGAAACCGGCCTCGCCCTCCTAGACGCGGGAATAGAGATCGCATCCGACAATTTCGGCGCGGCGACCGCCCATCTCGATCGGGCGCTGGGCGCTGGCCTTGAATCCGAAGGCTGGAATTTTCTCGACGACCTCCTTCGCTTCTTCCGCCTCGCCTTTGCGCGCGGCTATGGCGAGAAGCTGATCGCGCATTTCGAGGCGGCGGGTCATGCGGAGAGACTGGCGCCGGTCTATGCGGCGCTGGTCGCGCTGGTGCGCGGCGAGCGGCATCTGCTCAATTTCAATCCGGAAGCGCGCGGCCCCGCGACCAAAATCTACCAGTCGCTCGTCAGGCCGCTTCGCCGAGCGGATGAGGGCGCGAGCCAACCCGGCAAGACAAAGCGTGGCCGACCCCGAAGGCCGCGTTCACCGTAAGGGCGAGCCGCCGCCTCGCGGATTCGCGACGAGAAGTAATCCGGCCCCCTCGTCTCCCCTCGGTCTACGGCCGGTGCGCTTCCAAATCCTTCGGCTTCGTGTCCTGGCCGGGCAGGCTGCCGGATGTGGTTACGTCGATGGAATTGCTGGAGATCTTGATTACGCCGTCCCATCGGTAGCCAAGGACGACGTGGCGCAGCATTGTCAGATCGAGGCGTTGGTGGCTCTTGCCGTCGTCGTCGAATGCGCTCGCCCGAGGAAGTCCGAGCTTCGCTCGACCACTGCGGTCGACCATTTTGGTGATGCCGCCGAAATGGTCCCCCACGACGCGTTTACAGTCCGTAATCAATAGGTTGCGCCACTTCCTCGCAGACATTGCGGACGGCGGCGAGGCCGTCCAAACGGACGCTGGATTGCTTCGCTTTGCGCGCAAAGACCGCGCCGCCTGGATGCCCGGCTCGAGGCCGGGCATGACGGCCGGCCGAGTTCGGTCAAAGCCGACGCCGGTCCGCTCATTTCTTTCCGCTATCGGCTCTCGCAATCAGTTTCTTCCGCTCGCGCTCGATCTGCGAAATGCTCTTCGGCGGCGTCGGCAAATCTTCGGGCACTGTGCCCCCGAGTTCGTCGATGGTCTTGCGAACTTTGCGGCCGACCTCAAAATGCACAGTGTTCGCCGCGAGCTTGTCTTTCACGCCCTCGCGGCGGAGCTTATCCTCCGTTTGCGTAGCCCGAAAGAGATTGGCCGCGAGTTCGGTGCTGCCCATGTAGTCGAGGATTTCCTCGCTATCCTTCAATCCTTTTCGCGATTGAATCGCTTCGGCGCCCAATTCGCCGTAGAGGCCACGATAGCCGTGGTCTTGAAAAACCGTATAGTCCAGAGAAGTTTCGACACCCGAGTGCCTGGCCGCCGCGCTCAGCGCTTTGTTGTGCTCGCTCAGTTCGCCGCGTAGCATCAGACGGCGATCGTCCTCCGAAATACGCTGGGAGCTGACGCCCTCCTGCAATTCCTGGCGGCGTGTCTGGATCGCGAAATAGGTCTGCCCCAATGCGATTACAGGCTTGGACGGGTCGCCGTTCTGTACGATGAGATAGCATGCATATCGCGAAAGGCGAATATCCGAAATCCGACGTATCGCGCCGGAGCCGATCGGCACCATTTCGGTGAAGTCGCCGAAATGGTCCGCAACCACGTAACCCGCTGTCTTGCAAGCGGTCTTGGCTTTCGCGACGACGTTCTGAAAATTTCTGTAGTCCTGGTAGTCGAGTACCGGCGCGATTTGCCGCGCGCGCCAAAATTCGGCGCCGTCCCGATCGGTCCGTTTGATCGACTCGAAGGTCTGGTGGTGCTGGTCGGAAACTTCGACTTCGGTCACGACAGCCCCCTGATTCCCGCCCGAATCTCCGCGCTCCGCGTCCATTGCGGGCATCTCGTCCATGATCTCCAGCGGCTCGCGCAACGCTTCTTCCTCCGACTTGCTCGGGTTCTCTGCTGTCGCAAAATCAGCCTGAAACGTTACGAAATCCTTGAGGTGGGCGTCGCTAGGCGTCGAGCCATTGCCGCAGACATTGTCCTCGCGGCCGGAGGAAGGCGCGCATGAGACAATCCCGCCGTGCGCTACGCGTCACGGCTTCTTTGGAGCGTCCCTGCCAGTCAGCAGCATTCCAAGGATCACGCACAGGAACAAGAGAACGATGTCATTCATCGCCAGTCTCCTTCGCCTCTCACCGACTTTCCAGGGAAGTCCCGGTTTCGCTTGCGAATCGCTGTCGCCGCGAGAAGGGTTGGGCCTACGAGGTCCGGGGCGATGTGGCGTTCGCCACGTACCTTGCTGAATCGAGCCGGATTTGCGCAGCTCCGAGAGCTGCGTGCGCTGCCGATCGACCGCCCATTACCGCCGTTCAACCGAGCTCCGGCGTCTGATCCGCCCGCAAGCTGCGAATTTCGTCCAATCGGCCGTCGAGCGCCGCAGTCGCGGTCCGCAAGTCATATCTCGACTGCAAGTTCAGCCAGAATTCGGGGCTGGTTCCGAGGACTTTGGCCAGCCGCAACGCGGTGTCCGCCGTGACGCCGGTTTCCTCGCGCGCTATCCGTTCGACGCGCGTGCGAGGGATGCTGGCGGCATTGGCGACCTTCCCCGGGGAGAGACCGAGAGGCAAGAGAAATTCCTCGCGCAGCATCTCGCCGGGGTCCATCGGCGGCAAAGTGGCGACGATTTCAACCATGATACAGAGTCCTCAATCCTCACCTTGGGCGACGTCCACAATGATCA
>DASXYQ010000183.1:0-8519 GCA_036502445.1 Roseiarcus sp.
GCCCGCAAACCAGGTGTTCGCGCGGCCCGCGGGACTGTCCGCGATCGACGCCGCCGCGATCCCGATAAACTACCTCACCGCCTGGCAGCTCCTCGTCGTGATGGGCGGATTGAAGAAAGGCGAGACGGTGCTGATCCATTCGGTCGGCGGCGGCGTCGGTATCGCGGCGACGCAGATCGCCAAGCACATCGGCGCGCGCGTAATCGGTACGGCCTCGGCCGCCAAACACGGCGAGCTCGCTACGCTCGGCGTCGACCATCTCATCGACTATCGGACCGAGGATTTCGAAACGCGGGCGCGCGCCATCACCGACGGACGCGGCGTCCATCTGATTCTCGACCCCATCGGCGGCGATTCGCTGAAGAAGGGCTTCCGCCTGCTGGCGCCGACGGGCCGGCTCGGCGCCTTCGGCGCTTCAACCCTGGCGCAGGGGAAGACGCGGAGCCTCGTCGGCGCGCTGTCGATGCTCGCGAGCACGCCGTGGCTCCAGTTCAATCCGCTCGCCTTGATGAACGCGAATAAAGGCGTCTTCGGCGTCAATCTGAAGCACCTGTGGGACGACCCCGAACTCATGCGCGCCTGGGCCGGGCAAGTGCTCGAGCTCTGGTCGAAAGGAGCGATCAAGCCGAAAATCGCGCGGAGCTTTTCCTTCGCCGAAGCGGCCGCGGCGCACCATTTCCTGCAGGATCGCAAGAACATCGGCAAGGTGGTCCTGACGCCTTAGCCGTCGCGCGATCCAAAGGCCCTCGCCCGACGCTTGCCCAGCGCGCCCCCTCTCGGCGAGTATGCTCCCATGCCCGACAAGCCCAAACTCAAACCCAAGCCGCCCCGCCCCGTCGACGCCATCGTTCATACCGACGGCGTCTGCCGCTGCCCCTGGGTGGGCGCCGATCCGCTCTATCTCGCCTATCACGACGAGGAATGGGGAGTGCCGGAATGGGATGACCGCGCCTTGTTCGAGAAGCTCATCCTCGATGGCTTCCAGGCAGGACTCTCCTGGATCACGATCCTGCGCAAGCGCGAGGCGTTCCGCGCCGCCTTCGACGGTTTTCGGCCCGAGATCATCGTCGACTACGACGCGGCGAAGATCGAGGCGCTGATGGCCGATCCGGGCATCGTGCGCAACCGCGCCAAGATCCAAGCCACGATCGCGCTCGCCCGGATCTATCTCGAGTTGCAGGCGCGCGGCGGCTTCGCCAGGCATATCTGGAGCTTCGTCGACGGCCGGCCGATCCAGCACGCGCGCGCGTCGATGCGCGAGGTCCCGGCGGCGACCGCCGTCGCCGAGGCGATCGCCAAGGACTTGCGCCAGCGCGGCGGCAATTTCGTCGGCCCGACGATCGTCTACGCCTTCATGCAGGCGGTCGGCATGGTCAACGACCATCTCGTCGACTGCCACCGCCACGCCGCCTGCGCCGCGCTCGGCCAGAGCTCGCCATGGTGAGCGCCGATCGCACTGAGCGCGCCTGGCAGCGCATGCTCTCGGGCCGTCGGCTCGATCTGATCGACCCGTCCCCGCTCGATGTCGAAATCTCCGACATCGCCCATGGCCTCGCCCGCGTCGCGCGCTGGAACGGCCAGACGCACGGGCCGGAGATTTTCTCCGTCGCCCAGCATTCGCTGCTCGTCGAAGCGATCTTCGCCGCGGCCGACGCGGACGCGCAGCCATCCCAGCGTCTGGCGGCGCTGCTGCACGACGCGCCGGAATACGTGATCGGCGACATGATCTCGCCCTTCAAGGCGGCGATCGGCGGCGAATACAAATTGGTGGAGCAGCGGTTGCTCGCCGCGATCTTCCTCCGTTTCGGCCTTCCCGACCAAATCGCGCCCGACCTCGCCAAGGCGATCAAGGCGGCGGACCGGGAAGCGGCCTATCTCGAGGCGACCTCGCTGGCCGGCTTCGCAATTCCCGAGGCGCGCAAATTTTTCGGCGCGCCGAAGGTTGCCTCGGGCGCGTTCGCGGACTATTTGCAACCGCTGCGGCCGAACGAGGCGCAGGCGCGCTTCCTCGGCCGCTTCGCGGAACTCGACGCCGCCTGAGCTCGGAAACGCCCATGCCGCGATTGCACGTCTGCTCGCTCGCCCGGATCGAGGAGGTCGTCGAGGCGACCGGCGCGGGCTCGATGGTGACCTTGCTGGGTCCCGGCACGGCGGTGGTTCGCCCCGGCCGGATCGCGCTGGAGCGCCATCTCCACATCGAGATGCACGACATCGTCGAGGATTCCCCGGGCCATGTTCTGCCCGGCGCCGCGCATCTCGACGCCCTGATCGCCTTCGTGCACGGCTGGGATCGCCGGACGCCGATGCTGATCCATTGTTTCGCCGGCATCTCGCGCTCGACGGCCTCGGCCTATATCGCGGCCTGCCTGCTCGCGCCCCATCGCGACGAGCGGGAGATCGCCCGCGCGCTGCGCGCGGCCTCGCCGACCGCGACGCCCAACTCCCGCTTCGTCGCGCTCGCCGACGCCGCGCTCGGCCGCTCCGGGCGCATGCGCGAGGCGATCGCCTCGATCGGGCGCGGCGCCGAGTGCCTCGAGGGCGAGCCGTTCGCGCTGGAGTTCGCGCGAGGGTTTCGCGCGGGCTCCCTTCCCCCCTAGCGGGGCCGAGCGAAACGCAAGAGCGTTTCGCGGGCGAAGCAATGGCGGATGAGGGGAATCGAGCGGAGCGAGATGGCTCCGTGGTGCTCCGGTAAGTTGCAAACCCGTAAGCGCCTCACCGGCTATTATAAAAGCGGATCGTCGTGTTGAGGGACGAAGCCATCTCGCTTCGCTCGATCCCCTCATCCGGCCCTTCGGGCCACCTTCCCCCGCAAGGGGGGAAGGGGTTTCCTTCCCTCTCGTTCAGCGAGGCTCCAAATGTCCCCACACCCCAGCGTCCGAACCGAGATCGACGGCCCGGTTTCGACCATCCTGCTGTCGCGCCCGGAGAAGCGCAACGCGGTCGATGGGCCGATGGCCAAAGCGCTGCTCGAGGCCTTCGCGGTGTTCGAGGCCGACGCCTCGCAGCGGGTCGCGGTGCTGCACGGCGAGCACGGCGTCTTCTGCGCGGGCGCCGATCTCAGCGCGATCGGCGATCCCGAGCGGCGCCACGAGCTCGACCCCACGGGCGGCGGCGCGGGGCCGATGGGGCCGACGCGGATGGCGCTGGGTAAGCCGCTGATTGCGGCGGTCGCCGGTCACGCCGTCGCCGGCGGGCTCGAGCTCGCGCTGCTCGCGGACTTGCGTGTGGCCGAGGAGAGCGCCGTGTTCGGCGTCTTTTGCCGACGCTGGGGCGTGCCGCTGATCGACGGCGGAACCGTCCGGCTGCCGCGCATCGTCGGCATGGGCCGCGCGCTCGACATGATCCTGACCGGGCGGCCCGTGGGCGCGCGGGAAGCGCTGGAAATGGGCCTCGCCAGTCGGATCGTCCCCGACGGGACCTCGCGCCAGGAGGCCGAGCGCCTCGCCCGGGAGATCGCGGCCTTTCCGCAACAATGCATGCTCACCGATCGCGCGTCGGCCTCTCGCCAATGGTATCTGCCGCTCGCCGAGGCCCTCCGCGAGGAAGGCCGCCACGGCGTCCCCATCGTCGCGGCCGAGGGCGCGGCGGGAGCGAGGCGGTTCGTCGAAGGCGCGGGAAGGGGCGGCAAGTTCGGGGAGTGAGCCGGCGCCGCGGGGATTTTCTGGTTTTGTGACTTTTCAAGGCTTTGCGAGGCGGAAAATTTTCCTCCTCGTTCATCGGGGCGATGAATCATCCCCGACGGCGCTGCTTTGGGGGAGGCTCCGGGGTGAGGCTGCCGATCGGGCGCGGTCAGGCGCGCGTCTGGACTAGATATTGTGGGTTCGAGGCTTCCGAGCCCATACCATTTCCGGGCGCGGATTCAATCTTTTCAAGCCGTTGCGGCGCCATTTCCGGGCGGCCGCGGGACCGGAGCGGCGAGTGCAGGGGCGAGGCTCCCCGCCGCGAGATTCTTTGCGCGTTTTCTGCGTTTTCAACGCCTTGCGAGGCGGGAAAATTTCCCCTTGTACTTCGGCGACGAATTCGCCAATTGCCGACGAAGCTCGTCGGCGCCGCATGGCTTCGCGCGGAAGCGGCTGTCGGACGGGACTTGCGGGAACGCTCGACCATGGCGGTTTCCTGTGGGTGCCGAAGGGCATTCGAACAACATACCACAATTCTGCTTCTCAGAAAGGAAAAATTCGAAAACCTCGAAGGTAGCCATCTCGCCAAGACGCATAGCTACCGCGAAAGGGGGTGGAATATCCATCCAAGAAACGGATATTGCTTTCGCCTATATACGTATGATAATGCGCGTTTATCATACATGGCGAGGGTTCATGCTCCAACTAGTTACCGCCATCCCAGACGTCGACGCATTGCTCGCGCTGGAGCCGGAGGAGCTTGGGGCAAAGATGCTCTTCCTGATGCGAGGTCGTCAGGAACATCAGTTTCATCTCAGTGGGTTTGTTCAGGAACTAAATGCCGAAGTCAGTCAACGGCGGGCCGGTTATCCAAATCCGTCCCACGGCAGAGTAGAGCTCGCGCTTAGGGAAGCGTGGGCATGGCTACAGGGCCAAGGGTTGGTGATTCCCGCATCCTCCGCTGATGGTCTATTCGTTCGCGCGCGTCGGCGCGGCGCTCGCGATGAAGGTCGAGGATGTTTACGTGCAGAATCGCCGCCTATGGGTGCGGCTGCACGAGAAGGGCGGCAAGCGCCATGAGATGCCCTGCCACCATAATCTTGAAGCCTACCTTCACGCCTACATCGACGGTTGCGGGCTCGCCGGCGATCCGAAGGAGCCGCTGTTTCGGACAATCCGTCGAGGCACGGGCAAGCTAACCGAGACGCCCCTGCCCCAGGCCAACGCCTACGAGATGATCCGCCGGCGCGCGGCGGCGGCCAACATCGAGACGAAGATTGGCAACCATACGTTTCGGGCGACGGGGATCACGGCGTATCTCAAAAACGGCGGCACCCTCGAAAAGGCCGCTGCGATGGCGAACTACGCCAGCACGCGCACGACGCAGCTTTACGACCGGCGCGGCGACCAGACGAGCCTCGACGATGTTGAGCTGGTGGTGATTTGAAGTTGCCGCACAAGTAGTCCAATGAGATGAATCGTCACACGTGTGACCACGACCTGCACCTTGGAAGCAGCCATGTCGACCAACGGACTGCCCGAGGGCGCGGATCGACCAAACCATTTCCGTTCCTGGTTTTCGGCGCATTATCGGGACATAGGCGTCAGACATCTTAGACGCACGGGGAACTCGCGCCGTCACGCCTCAATCCGATGGCGGTTGTGGCGACAATGTCGGTTTTGGGCTGAAATCGGAGAGGGTCATGCTATATGCGGCGATGCGGCTTGCGGCGAGCGCCTTATTCGTCCTCGCGGGGCTAATAGGGATACCGACCCAGGCGAACGCAGGCTCGAATCCTCCCTCAACCTTCTCGACGCCCTCCCCAATGGCGGAGATGCAGGAGCTGCGGACGCTGCAAGGTCATACAGAGAGCGTGAAATCTCTCGCCTTTTCGCCGGACGGCCGGACGATCGCTTCGGGGAGCTACGACACTACGATCAAGCTCTGGGACGTCGCGAGCGGGCGGGAGTTGTGGACGCTGCAAGGGCATACAGGCCTCGTGGAGTCTGTCGCCTTTTCGCCGGACGGTCGGACGATCGCCTCGGGCAGCGACGACAATACGATCAAGCTCTGGGACGTGGCGAGCGGGGGGGAGCTGCAAACGCTTAAAGGACATTATGATTCTGTGAACTCTGTCGCCTTTTCGCCGGACGGTCGGACAATTGCTTCGGGGAGCTCCGATAAAACAATCAAGCTGTGGGACACTTCGAGCGGGAAGCTGCTGCGAACATTGCATATTGGTTCTGCGAACTCGCCGGACTCTGTGAACTCTGTCGCCTTTTCGCCGGACGGCCGGACGATCGCTTCGGGGAGCTACGATAGAACAATCAAGCTCTGGGACGCAGCGAGCGGGCAGCAGCTGCGGACACTGGGAAAACATCACAATGCTGTAGATTATGTCACCTTTTCGCCGGACGGTCGGACGATCGCCTCGGGCAGCGACGACCATACGATCAAGCTCTGGGACCTTTCGAACGGTCGGGAACTACGGACGCTTGACGTGTACACTGGCCAGGGGAATTCTGTTGTCTTTTCGCCAGACGGCCGAACGATCGCTTCGGGGAGCTGGGACAATACGATCAAGCTCTGGGACGCGGCGAGCGGGAGGGAGCTACGGACGTTTAAAGGGCATAATAAATTTGTGTACTTTGTCGCCTTTTCGCCGGACGGTCGGACGATCGCTTCGGGCAGCGAAGATAAAACGATCAAGCTCTGGAGCGTAGGCGTTGACGCTGGCGCTTCGGTCGTCGATTCGACGGAAACGCCAGCTCCACCGCATGCCCCCGCGCCACCGGTGGCAGTCGTGCCAAAGCCGGTAGCCACCCTGTCTCCGATCGCGGATTCAGGCGTGTCCCCAGTTACGGTTGCCGCCTCGCCGCCCATCTTAACTACCCCCGTAGCGCCGCCGACGCATGTCGCCGCCTCGGATCGGCGCGTCGCCCTCGTCATCGGCAATTCCGCCTATCGCGCGGCGCAGCGTCTGCCGAACCCGTCGCGCGACGCCGACCTGATTGGCGCGGCCTTGCGGAGCACGGGAATTGATGTGACGATCGCCCATGATCTCGACCGTGAAGGCACGGTAGCCGCGCTCAAGGCGTTCGCGAGGAAAGCGGACGCCGCCGATTGGGCGATCATCTATTATGCGGGGCATGGCATCGAGATTGGCGGCACGAACTATCTGATCCCCGTTGACGCGAAGCTCGAGTCTGATCGGGACGTTCCGGATGAAGCCATCTCGCTTGAACGGATGCAAGGCGCGATCGAAGGCGCTCATAAACTGAAGCTGATCGTACTGGATGCATGCCGGAACAATCCCTTCGCCGCGCAAATGAAGGTGACGGGCGCGAACCGTTCGATCGGTCGTGGTCTCTCGCCGGTCGAGCCGTCGAGCGCGACACTGGTCGTATATGCCGCGAAGGGCGGCACGAGCGCCGAGGATGGCGAAGGCGGCGACAGCCCCTTCGCGCTCTCCCTCGCCAAGCGGATCGTCGAACCAGGCGTCGAGATCAACATGACCTTTCGCTTCGTGCGGCAGGACGTCCTTCAGACGACCGGCAAGCAGGAGCCCTTCGTCTATGGCTCCCTGCCCCCGGTCAATTTCTATTTCGTGCCGCCGAAATAGCGAGGCGGTGGCTAGAACACGGGCGCGGGCATGGCCCTTACCGTTTTTTATTCTTGATAACAGATTTTATCAGTAATAAGTCGGACCGATGTTCGAGCTTGAGGCGTTCCATAACGGCCCTCGCGCGAACGCCGAAAGCCGAAGGCTTTTGAGAAGCCATCTTGCGGCTGCCTCGATATAGTTTTCCGAGAAGCCGGACGTTGGGAATTACACATGCATGCACATTTTGTCTTGGCCCACCCCGAGCCGCAGTCGTTCAATGCGCATCTCGTCCGTGTGGGAGTTGACGCCCTCACCGCCGAGAGTTGGACGACTTCGGTTTCCGATCTCTACGCAGCGGGGTTTGACCCCTGTGAACGTCCTGAGCATTACGCCAGCCGTTCGGATCAGGGGCGCTTTGACGTTCAAGCTGAGCAGCGTCACGCTTCGGCGTCTGGCTCGCTTCCGAGCGCGGTAAGTGGCGAACTGGCGTTGCTCGACCGGGCCGACCTCCTAGTTTTGCAATATCCGATGTGGTGGCACCTGCCGCCCGCAATATTGAAGGGCTGGTTTGATCGCGTGTTCGCCTACGGCGAAGGGTACACGAGCAAGAAGCGCTTCGAGGCCGGACGTTTCATCGGCAAACGAGCAATCCTTTCCGTTACCGTTGGCACGAGCCGCGAAACCTATATGCACGATGGCCGCAGCGGCGACATCGACCTGATGTTGTGGCCGGTCAACTTCACCCTAGCCTACGTCGGCTATGAGGTGCTTGCGCCTTTCGTCGCCTACGGAGTTGAGGGAGGCCTACGATACTCAGATCAATCAGCTATCGACGCACGGTTGAAACGCATTGCCGACGATTTCCGCGAGCAGATCGCCGAACTCGATGCGCGGCCCATGATCCCATTCAACCGAATGGCGGAATGGGGTGCTGACGGCAGGATTAAGCCCGGCGCGCCTGTTTACTCGCCATATGTCCGACGCCGGAAGAATCTCGAATTGGAGTAGCCGCGAGCGATCACCACGTTGTTGCCAGCAAGACGCAGCACACGCGGGATGAGGGCTAGGCGATTTCCCCTTCGAAGATAAGCAGATCGCGATTCGAAGCCCGCAACGCGAACCTCTTAGCTTCCTGGTAAACTGGGTCCTCGTAACAATCTTTGGCAATCTCGTAGGAGGGGAATTCGACGACGATGACGCGCGACGTGTCACGCGCTTCCTTCAGCAAGGGAGGCACCTTCGCAGGATTGAGGCGTGCCCCGTATTTTTCCGCGATCGGTGCCCAGAGCCTGCC